>DASCPR010000144.1:0-3300 GCA_036012625.1 Prochlorococcaceae cyanobacterium Fu_MAG_50 | reverse complement strand
CACAAGGTATCAGCAGTTGTGCCATCTCCCTGATTCACGCCTACGCCAATCCAGATCATGAGTTGCGCCTGCGTGATTGGTTGAAGCGAATCGGCTTTGTCACAGTGGTTTGTTCCCATCAGGTCTGTCCTCTGCCGCGACTGGTTCCCCGCGGGCAGACGACCCTTGTTGAAGCCAGCGTTTCACCTGTTTTAAATGGCTATCTCGATGAGCTGAGATCAGCCCTCGGCACGAATCCCAGACTCCGGGTGATGGGATCCAGTGGAGCGTTGCTATCTCCACAATTGTTGCTTGCCAAAGACACGATTCTTTCCGGGCCAGCGGCTGGGATGGTCGGTGCCGTAGCCGCTGCTCACGCCTCTGGCTTCAACAGGATTCCAATCGTTGGCTTTGACATGGGTGGCACGTCCACGGATGTGTTTTATGCGGCTCCAGGTCAGAACCAGGATCAATGGGAGCGCCATCAGCAGACCGAGCTTGCTGGTCTGAGATTGATGGCAGCACGTCTTCCCATCCATACCGTTGCTGCAGGTGGTGGCTCTGTCATTGAATGCGATGGTCAACGCCTCAGGGTTGGTCCACGCTCAGCCGGTTCGGATCCAGGGCCGGCCTGTTATCGCCGTGGGGGTCCGTTGACCATCACCGATGCCAATCTCCTGCTTGGACGTCTGCAGACAACTGCTTTCCCAGCAGTGTTTGGACCATCAGCGGACCAGCCACTGGATTCAGTTGTGGTTGATGCTCTATTCACTCAGTTGGCCAAACGTCTGGAGAACAGCGTTGAGTTTGTTGCTGAGGGCGTTCTGACCATTGCTGTGGAACGCATGGCAGAGGCGATTCGCAAGGTGTCTCTGCACCGTGGTCATGACATCCGCGGAGGCGTGCTTGTGGCCTATGGCGGTGCCGGTGGGCAACATGCCTGCCGCCTTGCCGCTCAGCTTGGCCTGAGCCGTGTTCTCATGCATCCCCTGGCAGGTGTGCTTTCCGCCTATGGAATGGGTCAGGCACGTCAGCGCCAGCTGCGTAACAAAGTCGTTCGTTCTGTTCTTAACGACAGACTTTTCGATGAGCTGATCGTCATGGCAGAACAGGAACAGTTCGCTGCAGAACAATTGCTGATCTCCTGCGGCGATCTCTCTGGGATCAGTGCAGTTGGTGTTCAGCACCAGGTACGCCTTGAGCTGCGCTACGCCTCAAGTGAACAGGGATTGGTGCTGCCACTGTCTGCAAAAGCCAATGTCGATGAGCTTGTTGAGGCGTTCGCAGCCAAATATCTCGCTCGCTTTGGATATCGACCTGAGGGGGATGAATCCCTGGTCGTTGAGCGCCTTGAAGTGGAGGTGATCGCTCCCGCTGCTCTTGATCAGGCTTGCGGATCCTTTGCTTCGGCGCCTCCTGCAGGAAGGGATCTCGCGGCCACCGAAGCAGGGCCTGAACAGGTCAGGGTTCATTGGCCTGATCTGGGTTGGCGAGATGTTCCCCTTCACCGTCGACAGCTGCTATCGATGGCGGAAACATTGATCGGCCCGGCCCTGATCGTCGAGCCCATTGGTTGCATCGTTCTGGAGCCCGGCTGGCAGGCCACTCTCAATGCTGATTCGACGCTTGTTCTCGAACTGATTCCTGCCCAGCTGGCGACCGCCCCCGCTCAGCAGGACCCTGTTCAGCAGGACCCTGCATTGCAGCGTCCTGATCCCGTCAGCCTCGAGCTTTTCAACCACCGTTTCATGGCCATTGCCGAGCAGATGGGAGAACGGCTCCGGCAGACCAGTCGTTCGGTGAATATCCGCGAACGCCTGGACTTTTCCTGCGCGTTGTTTGATTGTTCAGGGGCTTTGGTAGCGAATGCTCCTCATATCCCTGTGCATCTTGGCTCCATGGGGGAATCCATTGCTGATTTGCTCAGCCAGATCGACAATGGACAACGGGAACCCCTGCGTGCTGGCGAAACTGTTCTCAGCAATGACCCCTTCCATGGGGGCACCCATCTTCCCGATATCACAGCGATTACACCTGTTTTCTGTGCTGATGCCGATCGTCCGAGCTTTTTTGTGGCCTGCCGTGGCCACCATTCGGATGTTGGCGGATTGACCCCTGGATCGATGCCACCCTTCAGTACATCGATCATTGATGAGGGGCTTTTGCTTCGCAACCTTCCCTTTGTGATTGATGGGCGCATCGAGCATCGTGATCTTGAGCAGCGAATGTCTGAACAGACCACTCCTCCCAGAAATCCTCTCGAACTTCTTGCAGATCTTCAGGCACAGGTTGCTGCCAATCAGCTGGGTGCTGGTGAACTGAACAAACTCGTCAGTGATGAGGGGCAGGAGCGGGTGAGCCAATACATGGATTTTGTGCAGGCCAATGCTTCAGAGGCTGTGCGCAGGGTTATTGCAAACCTTCAGGACAGTTTTTATCAAGTGGAGCTGGATAATCAGATCAAGCTTTGTGTTCAGCTCTCCGTCGATAGGCAAGCCCGCACTGCCCGGCTCGATTTTTCCGGTACCTCAGCGCAGGGTCGGCATAATTTTCATGCTCCTCTGGCGGTTACCAAAGCCGCTGCTCTTTATGCATTCCGTTGCTTGGTGCAGGCCGATATCCCTCTGAATGCTGGCTGCTTCGAGCCCCTTGAGCTTGTTGTACCGGAGGGAACTCTCTTGAATCCATTGCCACCAGCCGCTGTGGTTGCAGGCAATGTCGAAACCTCCCAGGCTCTATGCAATCTTCTTTTCGGTGCCTTTGGCCTGCTTGCCGCCAGTCAAGGAACAATGAACAACCTTACCTTCGGCGATGTGCATCGCCAGTATTACGAGACCATCGCTGGCGGTAGTGGAGCTGGTTGTGGATTTGATGGTGCCGGTGGTTTTCAGACCCATATGACCAATTCAAGGATTACTGATCCAGAGATTCTTGAGCAGCGCTTTCCCGTGCGGCTCGAGAGATTTTGCTTTCGCCGTGGCAGCGGTGGCGAAGGGCGATGGAACGGAGGTGAGGGGCTGGAGCGAAGAATACGTTTTCTTCAGCCAATGACTGTTTCGCTTCTCTCAGGCTCAAGAAAGGTTGCCCCTTTTGGCTTACAGGGAGGGTTGTCTGGAGCCGTTGGTCTGAATGAGCACCTTCAGATTTCCGGGGAAAGGAACAAGCTTGAAGGTTGCGATGGCTTAGATGTTCTTGCCGGAGAGGCGATATCGATTAAGACACCAGGTGGTGGTGGATACGGATCCCCAGCAGGTGCTAATTAAGCCCCTCTCGGTGTCCATGGTCACAACGAGCACTTCAAGAGAAGTTTATGATTAGTAA
>DASCPR010000143.1:0-2319 GCA_036012625.1 Prochlorococcaceae cyanobacterium Fu_MAG_50 | reverse complement strand
CGAACTGCTGATCCCGGATCTCTGCGGCAACTGGCAGGCCCTTGACAGGCTGATGCAGGCGGGTCCTGAGGTGCTGAACCACAACATCGAAACAGTGCCGAGGCTTTACAAACGGACTCGCCCCCAGGGGAGCTACAGCAGCTCCCTGGAGTTGCTCCAGCGTGTGCATGATGGCTGGCCGAAGAGCTATACCAAATCAGGCCTGATGGTGGGTCTTGGCGAAACAGATGCAGAGGTGTTGGCGGTGATGGCAGACCTGCGCCGACATGATGTCGACATCGTAACCATCGGTCAGTACCTATCTCCAGGCCCCAGACATCTGCCCGTTGATCGTTTTGTTACCCCTGAGCAATTCGAGAGCTATCGCTCCACCGGGATGGCGGAGATGGGTTTCCTGCAGGTCGTGAGCACACCGCTGACACGCAGCAGCTACCACGCGGAAGAGATTCAGAAGCTGATGGCCCTCAATCCACGCTGAGCTCAGCCAAGCAGATCGCCACAGACTGATCGCCACTCGCTCAGTGTCCAATCGACCAAGCCGCGACTGATCATCGGATCCTTCTCAACGAGTGATTTTGCCTGCTGAAAAGACTCAGCTTCAAGCACCAACCAGCCACCACCGCCTGGCCGTTGATGCTCATCAACGAGATAACCGCTGGCAATTCTGCAACCACTGCTCCGCAATGCTTCAACCCAGGCGCGATGGTCATCGAGATGAAGCCTGCGCTGCTGCACGGAAAGCGCTCGGGTGCTTGGCGTGAACGTCTCGGTCTTGATGAATAAAGGCATCCTCAAACAGGCAAGGCATCTTGAAACAGCCTGGGGATATCAAACAGACTCTTCATCTCAAACAGACTCTTCATCTCAAACAGCCACTGCCTCACGCACTGCCAAGCCGACGGATGCAAGCTCGCTGGGGGGCACAATCACTTTGAAACGGGTTTTCCAGCTGGACCAGTCCGCCTGAATTTCAGCGGCACGCCCACTGCCTGTGGCCTGAAGGTGCTGCTCCAGCAGGGGCAGCAGCATCGCCTCCTGTTCAGGGGTTGTGAGATCAAAGATCTGCACAATTTCAGCATTGACCCTGGCAGCAACAGCGCCGTCCTCATCCAGGAGGAAGGCCACCCCACCGGTCATGCCGGCCCCGACGTTGCGGCCGGTAGCACCGAGCACCACCACGATCCCTCCTGTCATGTATTCGCAGCAATGGTCACCGGCCCCCTCAACAACTGTGGTGGCACCGCTGTTGCGCACAGCAAAGCGTTCACCGGCACGGCCATGGGCAAAGAGCTGTCCGCCGGTGGCTCCGTAGAGACAGGTGTTACCGAGAATCACCTGGCGTCCGGGGTCAACCGCTTCAGGATCGGGGACCAGGGTGATCCGCCCACTGTTCATCCCCTTGCCGACGTAGTCGTTGGCCTCGCCCTCAAGCCGGAGATCCATGCCCTGCACGAGAAAGGCTCCAAAACTCTGGCCGGCAAAACCCTTTAACAACAGGTTCAGCTCACCGCTGAAACCACGATTGCCATGGCGCTGGGCGATTTCCCCGGCCAGGCGGGCACCGACGCTGCGATCGGTATTGATGATCTCGATAGAGCGCTGCACCGTGCCATGGCTCTCGAGAGCCTCCTGAACCTCGGCATCAGCGAGCAGCTGATCCTCGAGGATCGCGCCATTGCCATGGGCTTTCTCGTCATGACGCAACCAGTCACGGCAGCTGCTTTCGCTGGCAGGTTCAAGCAGTGTCGACAGATCGAGTGAGCGGGTTTTCGCAAGGGACACGTTCCTTGCCTGGAGCAGATCCGTGCGACCAATGAGGTCTTCAAGCCTGCTCACGCCGAGAAGACTCAACAGCTGACGCACCTCCTCGGCCACATACCAGAAGAAATTGACCACATGTTCCGGCACCCCGGTGAAGCGCTTGCGCAGGTTCTCCTTCTGGGTGGCCACACCCACCGGGCAGTTATTCGTATGGCAGACACGGGCCATGATGCAGCCCTCGGCAATCATGGCCACAGAGCCGAAGCCGAACTCCTCAGCCCCCAGCAACGCCGCCATCACCACGTCCCAGCCTGTTCTGAGACCTCCGTCGGCTCTCAACAGGACCCGGTCACGCAAGCCGTTCACCAGCAGACTGCGATGCACTTCCGTCAGGCCAAGTTCCCAGGGGCTACCGGCATGCTTGATCGAACTCAGGGGTGAAGCGCCGGTGCCGCCATCGTGACCGGAAACCTGAATCACATCGGCATTGGCCTTGGCCACCCCCGCCGCAATCGTGCCGATGCCGATCTCGGCCACCAGCTTCACCGAAACCTTGGC
>DASCPR010000142.1:0-9039 GCA_036012625.1 Prochlorococcaceae cyanobacterium Fu_MAG_50 | reverse complement strand
TCAAAAATGTAGCCCTTGGATTCAGCAAGCTGGAGCACCTCATCCTCATGCTTTGCCAATTTGATCTGCTCGAGAAGTTCATGATTCTCTTTGGCCAAGCAAATAAATTGATCCAAGGCCAGATCCTTCGTTGCTTGATCATCAGAAACCCCAGAGGAGGGAATCGGATTGACCAGAGGCTGATCTGCCACCAACGCAGCCTGAGCGGGAATCCCCATGGCAGGCAGCTTTCCTTCTGCGCGAGAGGCCTCCATCAGCAGGGTTCGCCAGGTGCGAACCTGCTGAAAAGCCCATGTCCAGTGGTTGGGATCCGTGAGGAGTACGGATTCAAGCTCAGGATCTGAGAGTTGGATCCCATCCATGGCAACTTGACGGCCCCATTCAGCAAGTGTGACCACAAAGTTGCAGCTGTTGGCATAGGCCACTATCTCAAGATGGCTTTTAAGTGGCTTGATGCCTGTGGCCAGGGAGTGGTCATCAACCACTGCCTTGAGAAAACGATCAAGTTCAGAGGCTGCCATGGCTCAGCAGGATTCAATCCATGTGGCGAAATTGACGTTTTTGCAGATCATCTGCAAAACCAGAGGGCCTCCAGGACATCGCAGCAGGCGCCAGGGAATATTTTCGGACAGCACACCAGAATCGACAACAATTTTAGCCGGGCTTGTCGCCTGCTCCAAAGGGATCAGCGCAGCACCCGTCAGGACTGGCTCAATCTGCTTGATCGCACTTTTGAGCTCTTCCAGAGAAGCAACGTCGTTCAGGGTTGACTGAAGCTGCGGGCTTGACGCGTGGGCTTCTACGAATCGACTGAGAGCAGCCTCTGACTCAACCGAAACAGCCATGGGCAAGACAAGCCAACCAGTTGAATCATCCTACTAGCCTGCTTCTGGCACCGAAGCGTCCCTGAAGCCCTCAGAGACAGCCCCCCAAAAGGCCATCTTCAACCCGAATCAAGACATATATATAGAGATGGTTCAAGGCTGGGGAGAAGCAAGCGTCAGCCGAGATCGCTTCAGGCCTGCTGAGATGAAGGCTTCTGTCTGGATCTAAAGTCACAGCACCGTGGCCCGAAGTGGTTTGATGGCCATGCTTCCCATCTCTCCAGGCAGCTGACATGGGCGAAAGGTTCGACAACGTTTTTGCCGGCATGGGCGAGGCAGAAGCCATGGAGACGCTCCTTGCTGACACAGCCAGCCTTGCGCAACCTGTCTCCAAATACATTGCCGCAACACGTCTGGGAGCGAGCAGCTCTGAGGAATCCCTTGATGTGCTGATCAAGGCCTCGGCACTGGAAAGTGACGATCTCTATGACCGAATCGCCAGAAGAAAAGCCATTGATGCGCTTGGGCGACGCAAGAATGGCCGCGCCATCCCTGTGCTGATCAAGGCCCTGAGCTGTGACGATGAAATTGCGGTGATCAACGCCATTGACTCGATCACCAAAATCGACACACCGCTTACCGATGAGCAGACCCAGGCGATCGGTCTGGCCTTGACAGGGCCCGACAACCAGAAACGAGCTGTGATCCAGGCCCACACCCGCCTGGGGTTGCCAGATCCGAATGATGCAATCCGCCCCCTCGAGGAACACGACAATCCCTTGGTGGCCGGAGCCGCCTGCGTCTACGCAGCACGATCAGAAGGGCGAACCGAGCAACTGAACCGCCTGATCCCGCAACTGACTGATCCGAAGGCGGGGCGCAGGCATGCAGCGGTGATTGATCTGGGCGATGCAGGGGACGTGAGCTGGCTTGAGCCCCTGATACGTGCACCGGTATCGATGCCGCTACGTGCCAAAAGCGCCTTCAAACTCCTGCAGACCAATGGCAATGGAGACATTCCGGAGCAGTACATCCCGCTTTTGGAACAACTTCTCCAGGACAACCCGAACAACCTTGATCTCAAGGACGAATGGATCGCTGCAGAGGATCCAGCGGAACTGGAGAAAAACCTGCAGCACCGGGATGAAGCCAAGCAATACGGTGCTGCCAAAACCCTGATCTCACTAGAAAGAAGCCAGGCCATGGTCGTGATCGACGACCTGCAGAAAAAATTCGGCAGTGACTATGTCATTCACTACTACCTGACCGTTGCGGTGAGCCTCGGTCGGATTCACGAGCGCAGCGACTTGATTCGAGCCTCACTGGCCGCGACCATCCCTCAATATGCGAAATCGAGGGTGGCAGCGGCATGGGGCTGCCTCAACCTTCAACTAAGCGATCAAATCCCCCTGCTAAGAGAGCTTGCAGAAGGTTCTGAGTGGATACCATTGAAATGGAGCTGCAAGCAGGTTCTTCATAAGATTTCAGAAAGCGGATAACGGATGTCACAAACTTTGTGACGCATATTTGCAGTTCTGTTGAGGAACGTCGCTTCGTTGCTTCCACCCCCGTTACTCCATGTAGTGTCTGCTGGTGATGCCAATGCATCCCCCCCTCTCGAATTCGTGGACCTATGCTCGACGCATTTTCTAGACAGGCCGTTTCGGCTGATTCCAGCGGCAGCTTCATTGGCGGAGCTGAGCTCGCCTCACTGAAGTCATTTATCTCACTTGGCAACAGGCGCCTTGACGCTGTGAATGCCATCGCTTCAAACGCAAGCTGCTTAGTTTCTGACGCTGTTGCAGGCATCTGCTGCGAGAACACTGGCCTGACAGCCCCTAACGGTGGTGTGTACACCAACCGCAAGATGGCCGCCTGCCTGCGTGATTCCGAAATCTGCCTGCGTTACGTCTCCTACGCCATTCTGGCTGGTGACGCTTCCGTTCTTCAGGACCGCTGCCTGAATGGTCTTCGCGAGACCTTCTCAGCTCTGGGTGTTCCCACCGGCTCAGCTGCCCGTGCCGTGGCCATCATGAAGGCTGCATCGATCGCGATGATCACCAACACCACCAGTGCAGCGCCTGCACGCAAGATGGCTGTAACTCAAGGTGATTGCAACGCTCTCTCCTCCGAGGCTGCTAGCTACTTCGACATGGTGATCAGCGCCATCAGCTGAACAATCAGCTGTATCTGCATTCTTTTCACTAGAACACCCTTACAAAAACCATGAAGTCAGTTCTCACTACTGTCATCGCGGCCGCTGACAGCGGTTCCCGCTTCCCTTCCAGCTCCGACATGGAGTCTGTTCAAGGTGCTATCCAACGTGCAGGCGCACGTATGGAAGCTGCTGAAAAGCTCGCCGGCAACTACGACAAAGTTGCTCAGGAAGCTGTTGATGCTGTTTATGCAGTACATCCCAACGGTGCCGTAGGTCGTCAGCCACGTAAGTGCGCAACCGAAGGTAAGGACAAGTGCAAGCGTGACTTTGTTCACTACCTGCGTCTGATCAACTACTGCCTCGTCACCGGTGGCACCGGCCCCCTCGATGAGCTCGCCATCAACGGCCAGCGTGAGGTCCTCAAGGCCCTCAGCATCGACGGCGGCACATATATCGTGGGCTTCACCGCCATCCGCAACCGCGGTTGTGCACCCCGCGACATGAGCTCACAGGCACTTGTTGAGTACAACAACTACCTGGACTATGTGATCAACTCCCTGGCCTGATTTTCAGCCAGTTTCAATAAGATCACATTCAAAAGGGACGGGTTAAAACCCGTCCTTTTTTTGACCTCTACTAAATGTTCCCAGCGATAAACTGCCTCAGACTTTATCAAACTGTCTGTGTCAGAACTCTTCTCGTCAGGAGATCAATCAAAGCCCCGCCCTCAGGGAACTATTGAATAAGAATAAAGGTGCCTACCAGGCAGACACTTTGGTCAATTCTTAAAGCTGCAATGGGAACCACCGCCTCAACAACGCCTGTCTCAGTCAGGTTTTTTTATGCAGGCCTAGAGTTTTCAGGAAAAAGCTGACGATATTTTCGTCTATCGAAACATTTCTTTTTCCGTCAAATAAACAGGCAACAAACTTTAGATCAGATTCTAAGGCTATATTGCCCAAGGCCCCACCATAGTCATTGCCGCCCAAGTGGCGGATCTCAAACTCACCTTTTGAGCATCAGGAAGGCAACCTGCCAACCTTTTCGATCAAAAGGCAACCCTTCCCAAAGCCGTTGCATCCATGTTTGGCACTCATCAGTTTAGTACTCAATCGCGCTCTTCAGGATTCCTGATCAACGCTGCCGTGAGGCACACTCCATCCTCTTACTTCAAAAAAGGATCGAGTGGAAGTCAAGCAGCCTTGACAATTCATGACTACAAGCGCCAGTCATGTGAATCCATGAAAATTGGCATTGGGCCAAGATCACATGCTGAATGCCCCCATAAGGTAACCTTCCAGGAGTTTTATCCTGATGATAATGGTGCCCTTGATGAGGTGATCACTGCAGCCTACAAGCAAGTCTTCGGCAACTTCCCCGCCACAGAGAACGAGAGATGCCCAGAGCTTGAGGCCCAATTGCTTGATGGTCGCATCACCGTCAGAGACTTTGTCAATGGCCTGGCTAAATCACCTTTCTACAAGCAGCATTACTTCCATTCTGTTTCCCCACAACGTGGAATTGAACTGAATGTCAAGCATCTGCTTGGTCGCCCCATTCTCAATCAGGCAGAAGTTGCAGATCGCATCGCATTTCTGGCCAGCGAAGGCTACGACGCACTGATTGATAGCATCACTTACTCTGCTGAATATCTTGAAGCTTTTGGCTCAAATATTGTTCCCTACCTGAGGTCATTCACCTCTCCTGCAGGGATCTACACTTCAAGCTTCAGCTCAACTGTTGAGCTTGAGTCAAGCTATGCCAGCAGCGACAATGCCCTTGGCAGCAAAAGCAAGCTTGTAAGCCGTCTGGCCCAGGCCAGACCTGTAACACAAACAAGTAGTTACTCAGGCTTCTCCTACGCACAAGTTGCGCGGGCTCAAAATACATCGGCAGGTCACAACCCTCCTGTACATCAGAACGTGCCTTTCCGGGCATGGGGCTGCAAGTAATAGACCTAAGGGTCAAAGATTCCAAATAACGAAAATCTTCGAAGTTTGGAAATAGGACAAAACAGGCAAAGCATTAGCGCTTTGCCTGTTTTTTTTCTTCAATTGCCGCCAAGAACAGAACAACACACCGCCTTGGCATAGCCAGCAAACTGGATTGGCGTCAAGGACTGAAGGCCGTTAAGCAACCACCTCTATCAGGCAGAAGAAATTGCAAGGGGATTAATATTTAAGCAACAAACCGCGACTTGAAGCAAAGGGCCTTGAAGCGAACATATGGATTCGCATCACTCTCGGATAGCTCCAGTTGGCTCTTGACATCTTGCCAATCAGGCAAAGCAACAAAATCCTGAACAGCCAGAAGAGCAGCATAACGGCACTCCCAGAATGACATCATCTCCTCTGAAATCCAGCTACTAAATCGCTCCTTACAGATCTCAGAGTTGATCGTAATCATGGCCAGAATAGCCGCTGGCCTAGACTTCATGAACTGAGGCCTTCTATTATCAATAGCCTCCCTGACAATCTCTTCAATCTTCTCTCTGGCTGATAACGGCCAATCAAGCCTCGAGCCGAATAGTCGAATAAAGAAATAATGGGCGCCATAATCATTATCGGCCTCATCGCACCAACGCTGATCAAGAATAGGCCATATTTCTTCTGCAGAACGGCCTGCCAGCGTCTTAAGCGCGAGATAACAACGACTAAAATCTGTCCCAAAAAACTCCTGAACAAGGAATTCATTCGTCGGTGGTTCATCATATTGATGGACAAGGGTCAGTCTGTCGGGATGATCCAAAAGCAGCCCATCAAGAACCTCCTCGAGATTGAGCCCATGATGCTGGGCAACACCATCAGGCCAAAGAGATCTCACGGCCCTCATGCGGAAAACAGGAGAAACTGGAGCACCTAGAACCGCATCAAGCAGATCGAAACCGCCACAGTCAATCACATCCTGAATTGCAGATTGTCGATTCATTTGATTGGGCAGCGTCAGATGGGCCTCCAATTCATCAAGACGATCACGTCGATCAACTAATCTCGCTAGCGCCGACAAGGCCGCTCCACGAACACCAGGGTCATCATCATCCGAAAGAATCTCAATTTGAGATAGCGCTTCATGAACACCAAGGGCGGCAAGACTCTGAATCAGAACTCGGCGATTCTGAGAAGGATCACGCAATAGACTGATCATGATCTGATGAAGGTCAACATCCTCACTTCCCAGCTCCTGCAATGCCCAGGCCGCATTCTCAACCAGATAATGATCCTGATGTCTCAAGCAATTGCCGATCGCAGGGATTGCGGCCTTACAGCCAAGGCGCGCCAGAACCTCCACCGCCTTTCGTCGGGCCAGCACAAGAGCTTGCTCCTCAGAATCTGTCTCAACCAGGAGAATAAGAGCTTGCTCTGTCTCCTGCCCCGGGAAATTGATCAGATGGGAGGCTGCCATATAGTAGTCACTCATTGAGTCCAGCTGGCTGACTGGAGTCGACAAGATCTGCAAAGATCCTGCCTGACTTAAACCCGGATGGATGTTGTCAAATGAACTGGACATTCACTGAATTGAGAATAGTAGATTCAGACATTGATTTTAAAATAAGCTGATATCTCCTCATTAACAAATCTACGTCACAAGATCAATCCACCTTTACAGGTAAGTGCCTTGAAAAAAATATTTGCCTGAGCCAGGATGGTGTCATCTGCCATCCTTGGCTCTAGTTTACAAACAGTACGCTGGCGGCGATCAGGTCAGAGGTTCTCTTCTTACCTGGGCCAATATTGATCTGTGTTCAAAGCCCAGTCCACCCTGCCAGCGAAGGATTCCCTTTTCGCAACGTTGCCACTTCGCAACTCTGCCACTTCAGGGGAACACTGGATTCCAGAGGTTTGACTGTTGTGAACGTGTCTGTGGCCTCTGGCCGCAAGGGCTGGCGCAGCAAGAGCTGAAGCTTCAGGCGGTGCTCATGGCTGATCAATCAACTCAAACACCCCATCAACTGGACGGTCCGCTTTCAGCGCAGCCCAGTTGATGGCCTTCAAGAACTCAGCAGGGTCCAAAGTTTCCACCACATCAACGCCCCAGGCACCCTTCTGCAGGGGAGAACCAGGTTGACCTTCAGAATCCTTTCGCCCACCCAAGGCCATCACGGCATGCTGATGATCATGTCCAAGCTCAGCACGTAGTGAACGCCATCCCTTGACGAGCTCTGCAGCCAATTGCTGAGGGGTGAGTTCCGACTCCACCTTCGCCATCCAATGGGGATGGTCAAGGGGTTCAGACACCGTCAGGGACAAGCAATGGGATGCCAATCCAGCCGCAAGCTCTTGAGCAGACAAGGTGGGCACTTGCGAAGATTGAACCTGAAGGTTGTGGGACAGAATAAATGTCGTCATGGAAATGTTGATATTCCCCCTGGCTTGAGAACCCAATTCTCAATGTTTTCGCTGGTCGGTGGGGGAAGGTGAAGCAGAACCTTAGATCCCAGGGAACTTTGCTTGATAATGATGCAGCCCCCTTTTGCAGACGTGCGCGAAGAGAACACCTTGCCCAGCAACCAAGACGTGGAGCAACTCAGTGAAGAGGAGGCCACGGAGCTGGCCTCTGAGTTGAAAGCCCAACTCCTTGCCGGTCGCATTGCGGAAGCCGATAGTGAATTGATCCAACGCATGGTTGCCGGACTCGGTGACCAACGCGGGGCTCTGAGACTGACCTTTGCCAAAAGTCTCGGGGCCGTTGGTCAGGCAGCCATCCCCACCCTCTGCAAGGCCATGAAGAGTCATAAAAGCGTCACCGTGAGAAGGGCGGCGGCCAAGACTCTCAACTTGATCGGAGATCCCAAAGCTCTGCCCGACCTACTTGAAGCCTTTCTCAACGACAGTGATCCGGTTGTTCAGGGCTCTTCTGCAGGGGCCATGGCCACCATCGGTCCTGAGGCCGTTGATGCCCTGCTGAACATCCTGGTCAACCCCAACTGCACACCCTTTCAAGTTGGTCTTGTCAATCTGGGCCTGGCGTTCATCGGAGCCAAGGCCCCAGAGGCTCTCCGCGAAGCCGCCCGGTCCGAACATGCCGAGATTCGCGTGGCAGCCATTTCAGCTCTCGGGGATCAGATCCAGTCCCTTGGCGATCAGGAAGCAAAAACCCTTGTTGTGGAAGCACTGGACGACCCATGCAGCGAAGTGAGAGCAGAAGCTTCAACCCTGCTTGGCAAGCTTCACGATCCTGATGGCGCCATGCCACTGCTCACACCCAAATTGAGGGACGAGGTTGCCCAGGTGCGCAAAAATGCTGCACTTTCATTAATGAAGCTTCAAGCCACTGATGCCATTGAAGCCATAAAAGAAGCCGCAACCTCAGAGGAAGATAGTAGTGTAAAAGGAGTTTTCACCCTCTCCATCAATCAGCTATCCAAGAGCAATTAGGGGCTCTAAAAGACCTTCAAAATGCAGGCTTAATCCAGTCAATTAGCCGCTGACTGGCCTGTTTGCCTTCATGTTTTCAAAACGCGCCAAAGATGATTCAGCAACCTCTTTCACCAGTGGGTCCATGGATTCATCAGCCAACAAGGCTCTTAAGGACGCTTCAGAATCAGGATCATCAATTTCCCCCAAGGCCATCACAGCAGATTGCATATGGGCAATATTCTCACCCTGGCAAATCTTTAACAACAGAGGAAGTGCTTGTTTCCCCGCTGCTCCTTGTTTGCCAACCTGCCCAAGAGCCATCACAGCAGATTGAGAAACAACTGGACAATCATCTTCCAGGGCCTCCTCCAACACTGCCATCGCATCTTTAGAGAAGGGCTCATCAGGATAATTGGCGGCCACCTGAACGTAAGCCTTCACACAACTGGCCCTGACTGTGCCATCCTCGCTGCTCCGGAACTTCTCAGCCAGGGGCTGCAAAGAAATCTCCCCAAAAGCACCCATGCCGCGAACAGCGGCCCGTCGCAAAGAGGTATCAGACTGATCAAGCAAAGCGAGCAATCTTGGCATCGATTCCTGAGGATAATGTTCAACCATGGCCCAGAAAGCCTGGTTTTGAATGTTTGGATTTGGATGCGAAAGGTCCTCAAACAGACGATCCAGATCAGGGCGTGTCTCT
>DASCPR010000141.1:0-2367 GCA_036012625.1 Prochlorococcaceae cyanobacterium Fu_MAG_50 | reverse complement strand
AGATCGAGATCGTCAGGGCCATACCCCTGAAGCAACTCATGGAAGCCACCCACACTTTCAAACAGGTTGCGGGCCATCAGCCACTGCCCCTTTGCACCACCCTTGCCGCCGCCAACGCGACAGAGATCCGGGGGCAGGGCATCAAGGTCTGCTTTGCCCAGGTCTTGAGGCCAGCAGTCGGCATCCAGCTTCAGCAGCAGGGATCCTTTGGCTTGGGCAATGGCGAAGTTGTAGGCCCTGCAGAGGTTCCATTCCGCTTCCCCCTCCACCCGCAACAAGCGCAGCGGGCCTATCTCCGGAAGCTCCTCCACTCTGATCGGCTGCTCACTGCTCCAATCCACCACCAGATACTCCCAGGGCACCCCAAGAGCCTCCCCCCAGCTCATCACCCTCGGTGCCGTCTGGCGCAGATGCTGCTGACGGTTCATGCACACCGTCACCACACTCAATTGAATCGGCAGCGCAGGCAAAGAACGACTCATCCCAGATCAGATCATTTCAGGGTGCTCAGCTTTGGGCTAAACCATCGGGTACGTAGGCCACTGATCCTGAGGCTCAGACGCAGCACAACTCCGCAGTAGCAGCACAACTCAGCAGACTCCGAACAAGGCCAAGGCGGCCCTGAAGACAGCACAGGTAGGTCATGGCCTGCGTGCTTCGAGGCGATTGACTTGTTCCACCCTCAGACGCCGCAGTTCCGCACCGAGATCAGGCCCCGCCAGCCACCCCTTGGCGAGCAGCTGCTGGGCGGAAAGGGGAGAACGCACATGCCTCCAGCGCTGCAACCAGCGCAACAGCTGGTGCCACATCGCCCCACCGCTGCACAGCGTCAGTGCCACGGCTTCAGGCCGCCAACGCCTGCCTTCGAGGGCCTCACACCAACGGGCTGGGGTCCAATCGTGCCAGGCGTCAGCCACCTCAGAACTGGACAGGAACTCCTGCAAGGCAAGGCTCTCGGCAAGGATGCGCTGCTGCTGATCAGCAAGCTGCAGGCGGGCGGCCACGGCCAGGGGGTCCCCAGCCCCAACCAGCAGGGCCGGAATCATCGGGACGCCAAAACGGCGGGCCCAATGCAGACGCCGGCGCCAGTGCTGATCCGCCTGCAACCGAGCATCCAGCAGGGGAAGGGCACCCCAGTGCTGCAGATGGGCAAGGGCAACCTGCCAGGGCTCCCGCTCCATCAGCAGGGCCAGCTCCATACCAAGCCTGCTCGCCAGTGCCGGTGGTGCCAGTTGAGGGGGCTGGCCCGGGCGCCAGGTCCAGGGCCAGTCGCGCAAGGTGGATCTCAGCTGCTGCAGCGCCTCTGGCGCCAGATCAAAACCAAGCCGCGCCGCATACCTGGATCCCCTGATCACACGGGTGGGGTCATCAGCAACGCTGCCGCCATGGAGAAACAGCAGCTGCCGGGCCTGTAACGCCGCACAGCCTGCATGGGGATCAAGCAACTCCCCCTTGTCCAGATCGAATGCGATCGCATTGACAGTGAAATCCCGCCGGGCAAGATCCGCTTCGAGAGGGCCCTCAGACACACGGGGGTTCTCCCCTGGGGCTGGATAGATCTCCTGCCGTGCACTGGCCAGGTCGAGAGGCAAGCCGTCGATCACCAGGCCAACCGTGTCAAAAGCCCTGTGAACACTCATTTGTGTGATCCTTTCCTCCCCCAGCTGCTTGCGCAGGATCTGAGCCAAGGCAATCGCAGAGCCTTCAACCACCACGTCCAGATCAGGAATCTGGCCGAGTGGCTGCTGATCAGATGACTGCGGATGGCCTAGCTGCTGATCAAGCTGTTGGCGCAGCCCATCACGAACAGCCCCCCCCACCAGGGCCAGGCGGCTGATCCCCGCCTGCGGAGCCCAGTGAATGATCTCTTTCAGCAGGCGCCAAGCGGGTCCCGGCAGCTCAAGCTCGAACGGGGCCGTCACCGGCGTCTCCATGGCTGAAGGAATGCTGGAGAATGCCTGGATCAAATCGAAATTGCAATTTGTCAGCCCTGACCCCTTGTCTGCAGGAAGAAGCCGCCGCGATTGCCGCTGCCGCTGATCGCCTCAGCAGCAGGGACGTGGAGGCTGCCCTGAACCTGCTGGAACGCTGCGCTGATCAACGGGCCAAGCTTGTGATCACAGGTGTGGGCAAAAGCGGCATCGTGGCCCGCAAAGTCGCGGCCACATTCACCTCGATCGGCCTGATGGCCCTGTTCCTTAATCCCCTCGATGCCCTGCATGGTGATTTGGGCGTGGTCGCCTGCGAGGACGTTTGCATGCTGATCTCCAACAGTGGTGAAACCCCGGAACTGCTGGAATTGCTGCCCCACCTCAGCCGGCGGGGCACGGCACGGATCGCCCTGGTGGGTGACAAGGACTCCTGCCT
>DASCPR010000140.1:0-3760 GCA_036012625.1 Prochlorococcaceae cyanobacterium Fu_MAG_50 | reverse complement strand
TCACCCGTCGTTCGGGAGAGGTCGAGCAGGGCATCGACCATCCCCCCAGCAAGTTGGCGGCTGAGCTCGGATTCGGCTTTCTGGATTGCAGGCAGGCCCTTCAACGGCGCAGGCACAATCACGCCATCCAGGCTGCGTTGCAACGCATGACCGAACAGGGCCATCAACTGCGGCCGCATGTTCGGACCCACCTGACTGAGCAGAAGGGGCAGCCAGAGACGCAGCAACTCTGAAAGCTCACTGCCATCGTGCTGTTCGACGCTCTGATGACTGCGTAGACGTCTGATCCGTTGGGGCATCAGCGGGGATCGGATGACCCCCTGAAGGGCATCGACAATGCGCACAGTCAGAACTTCAAACAGTTCAAGGGCCAGCAGGGCGACGACGGCGCGGCTGACCACCGCCCGCAGCGGCTCAAGCTGCACAAGACCTGTGCTTGAAAGCCTCTCGGTCACGGGAATCACCCTCAGCAACCTCCAGAAAGGCAGCAGCAGCGGCAGGTCGATCCAGCGTCTCAGCAGGGCATCACGCCAGGCGATGCCTGGGTAGCGATTCTTCAGTCGCAGCGCTTTGAGAAGGATGTCAAGCAGAAAGAGGAGCTGGAAGGGGGTGTCCAACTTCCAGGAGATATCGACGGGCTGACCGTTGGCATCCATGACGCGCCCGTAATTGGTGGCGACCAGGGGCAGAATCTTCTCTGTCCAGAAGCGCTGCTCCTGTGGCCAGTTGTGATCAGCGAGGTAGGAGTCACCGAGCAGCCTGGCGGCGGCTTGCTTGGCCGAATCCATGCCGGTACGACCCCTCAGCAGATTCTTGATCTTCTCAAGGGCCGCGACATTGCCGGAGCTGACGAAAGGATTTTCGTCGATCATCTGACTGGTCAGCACGATCTGCTCAAGGCGGAGTTGACGCGCTTGCGGACTGTGGACTCCCCTGGTTGCAACGGTGCGTTGCAGCCGCCTGAAATGATTGATATAGGCGCCGGTGTCCCGGTGGGGTTCCACCCCCTTGATCGGGTCGTAGAGCGGCGTTAGGTCCGGCAGCCATGGCAGTGGCACAACCAGAGGCACTGAAGGCAGTGGATAGAGGTTGCGGTGCAGCCAGAAGTTGCGGAGCGGGATATAGCTGATGTCAAAAATGATCCAGGCCAGATTCGCTGCAGCGATCAGTGCAACGCTTTGATCCCAGCGCCGCCAGAAGCGGTTGCCTGAGCTCGGCTTGAGGCCTTGCCAGCGGGGGCGAACCATGGCTTCAGGAGGTTGCGTTCACGCTAGGAGCCTGGGCTTGTTGCGCCTATGGTTCGGACCAATTCATGTAAGGGCTCAGTTGGCTGAAGCGCAGCAGGATGACGATCGAACGGCCCAGAAGAGTTCCTCTGCCTCGCCAGCCCCATCGTCCAGCCCCCATCCTTTCTGGGATTTCTGGGGGCCGGTGCTGTTCACCCTGGCCCTGTATCTGGGCATTCGTCAGTACGTCGCTGAGGCCCGGTACATTCCTTCCGGCTCGATGTTGCCAGGCCTTCAGATTCAAGACCGGCTGTTGGTTGAGAAGCTCACCTATGGCAGCCGAGCTCCTCGCCGCGGTGAGATTGTCGTGTTCAATTCGCCCTATGCCTTTGATCCAGCGCTGCGATCCTCAGCAGAACCATCGCCTTTCCGTTGCCTGCTTGTGAATCTGCCTCTGGTGGGCTTGATACCAGGTTTGTCTGATTCAGCCTGTGATGCCTATATCAAACGTGTTGTGGCCGTTGCCGGTGATCGGGTTTCAGTGAATCCTCGAGGCGAGGTGATCCTCAATGGCAAGCTGCTGAATGAGCCTTATGTCAGCAAGTACTGCCCTGTCGATGCACGGGGGATGAGTCCCTGTCGCACCCTCAATGTCACAGTTCCCAAGAATCATGTGCTGGTGCTCGGGGATAACCGTGGCAACAGCTGGGATGGCAGGTTCTGGCCAGGGGGGGCTTTCCTTCCGGAGGATCAGATACTCGGCCGAGCGGTGTGGCGTTTCTGGCCGTTCAATCGTCTCGGCTCACTGGGTTCCTGAGGCCGCAGGCCACGACCCGGCCTTGCAGTTGGCGGCCCTGCCAGGGTTGATTGGCCGCCATGGGTGCGCAAGGGTCATGCCGGTCCTGGATCCAGGAGGCCTCTGGATCAAACAGCAGCCAGCGGTTGCTGCCCGTGGTCAAGGCCTCTTCAGCACGGTTGAGAAGCCTGGAAGGCCCGAAGCTCAGCACCTGCCAAAGCTTCTCCACAGACCAACCCCTTCTCACCACCAACTCCTGCCATAAAGCGGGAAGCACCAGGTGATGTCCTGTCAGGCCAGGCACTCTCTGATCCGGTGGTTTTTGAATGTCCTCCTCGTCCAGAGGAATGGCATGCACGGCAACGGCGGCAAGTGTTCCGTCTGCCAGAGCTTGGACCAGAGCGTCGCGATCGTCACTGCCGCCGAGGGAGGGCGAGATTATCCATCCAAGTTCAGTCGGAGAGAGCAAGGAGCTGTCTGCCACCAGATGCCACCAGCAGACTGTTGCCATCGGCCGCGGACAACACCGTTCGAGCATCGAAACCCCTGCAGCCGTTGCCAGATTCATCAGCCTCAGAGCACGCTCCGGGTGATGACGCTGCAATTCGAGCAGTTGTGCCAGGGGCAAAGTCTCCGTGGAGACTGGATCCGGAGCCCAGCCTGCCCGCAAGGTCTCCACACCTTCCCGCACGACACCACCCGCCTGGAGCTGCTCATCCCTGGGGGCTAAAAGCACAGGTGCCGAGCCCATCTCTCCTAGCAACAGCCCTCTCTGCAGCAGTGCCAGGGGGATCATCCGATCATCATCTGCCAATCCCAGGGCCCCGTGATGCAGCAGATCGGCATGGGGGGCCAGGGCTTTCCCCTCGCCGGCACTGCTGAAGTTTCCCCAGAGGTGGATGGCCACATCGCCTTGAGGTTCCGTCAAGCCAAGCAGGCGATCCGGGCGATCCCGCCAGGACGGACTTCGAGGCAGCAGAGCAACCTGGCCATAGCCTGCGGCTGCGGCTGTGCGGCAAAGGCTGCCCAGGGTTTCGCTGCGGCCGCTGACCGGTTCCTCAAGCACGGAGTGGGGATCCACAAGGCACGGTGCGAGCAGCTGATGGGCCACCGCTGTCGGCTTGAGGTTCTGCTGGCCAGCCTGATGGCGAGCTTCATCCCCCAGAGCGATCAGTTGTCCAGCTGAGATCAGCGCAGCATCACGGACAACGGGCCCTTCCGATCCCCGCAGGATCATCACTGGGTCCAGCAGTTTGGACTCAGGCATGGGTTCAGAGGGCACCGGCAGCGGTGCGATCAATCACCCCGCCGAGGTGAGTGGTGAGGTTCAGACAGGTCACCACTGCAGGTTGGCTCTGATCTGGGGGGATGTCGACCACGGTGACGCCGCCGTTGCCCTGTTTGACCATCCAGATGTCGGCAGGGCTGAGGCCGAGCAGATGACAGAGGATTGTTTTGTTGACAGCGTCATGGGCAACCACAAGGGCTGTTTGATTGGCGTTGAGGTTGTCTGCGATTCGGTTCCAGCTGTTCACGGATCGATCCCAGACGTCCTGAATGGTTTCCCCTTCAGGCATCTGCACGGTTTCAGGAGCCAACTTCCAGCTCTCGAGCAACTCCGGCCAACCGGACTGGATTTCAGATTCAAGTTTCCCTTCCCAGAGGCCATGACCGATCTCCATCAGGCCATCGGTGATCGAGATCGGAATCTGCTGATGGGCCTCCAGAATGATCTCCG
>DASCPR010000139.1:0-1824 GCA_036012625.1 Prochlorococcaceae cyanobacterium Fu_MAG_50 | reverse complement strand
TGGTGGACCGGTTGGGATCCATGGCCAGCAGTCTCAGCTCCTGATGGGATTGCTGGATGCGCAGGCGGAAGGCGCTTGGCATGTCCTGCTTGCCACCACGCAGGGAATAGCCGTTGCTGTCGAGGTAGCGGCTGCAGATCCCGGCGAAATTGAATTTATTCAGGCTGGGATCGATCAGTCCGTCCGATCGAGGCGTCCAGCAGCGAGGTTTGTTTCTGATCTGCTCGAGCACAAGTAGTTTCCAGTCGTTGTGCCCAATCGGTTGGGCCAGCACGGCAAAGCGCTGCTGATCGAGTGGCTTGCTGTCGAAAATGCTGTTTGTTCCAGTTTGGCGAGCTGGTAGCGATGTGGACAGACCCAGGCTCATCGCCAGCGTGACCAGTGCAATGCCAGTCGGCCGCAGGGCTGACTGGCTCAAGGGGTAAGTTCTCGACATGGCGACCGACTTTCGAGAAACGCGATGCACTGTGTTGTACCGAATCCTGTGGGAGGACACCAATGGATGACCCACGCGGACGGGTGGTTGCAGCGGCAACGGATGGAGCCTGCAGCGGCAACCCAGGCCCCGGTGGCTGGGGTGCCCTGTTGCGATTTGAGGACGGCAGTGTTGAGGAATTCGGCGGACAGGAGCCGGCAACCACCAACAACCGGATGGAATTGCAGGCGGCCCTGACACTGCTGCAGAAGCTTCGCCAGCTGCCGCGGCATCCCGATCTCACGATCCGCACAGACAGCAAATATCTGATTGATGGTCTCAGCCGCTGGATGGTGAACTGGAAGCGCAAGGGCTGGCGAACTGCAGCAGGGAAACCTGTCCTTAACCAAGATCTCTGGCAGGCCCTTGATCAGGCCCGGCTGGCGGATGTTCCCCTCAGTTATGTGAAGGGTCACAGCGGTGATCCAGACAATGAGCGGGTCGATCAGATCGCCGTGGCCTTTTCCAAGGGGGCTGAGCCGGGCTTGCGTTCCGGGCGCAGCCAGGCAGGAGCTGTGAACTCTCCGCCGGTTCAGGCTCAGGCCGTCAGCATCGATCCGCTGGCACCACCTCAGTTGCAGCGATTGCTGAGCCGTCTGGAGCTTGCGGATCGGCTGGCCCAGGCTGATTTCAGCCTCAGCTTGGTTGAACTGGCTCAGTTGGTGGAACAGCCTTTGGCGAAGCTTCAGGGGAAGACGGAGTCCTGGCGATGGCGGGACTGGCAGGTGCAACCTCTTGAAGGGGGACGCTGGCGATTGCGCCGTGCCGAGGCAGGATCGAAGCAGATCTGAGGCCACTCTGGATGGCGGAGCCAATACCGGCAAGGGTGCTTTCCACAGGAGGGTTCTATAGGCGTTGGTTAGGGCCTGTGCTGGCCAAGGACGAGGGGCTTGATGCCGAGCAGATGACGACGACGGCCATGGCTGCTCTCGCCCAGGCCTCCCTGCGGCGGAACTGGCCCGTGGTTGCAACCATCCTGGCTGGCCTGGCCGCTGATCTGCAACGCCGTGATCTGCGCCTTGAGCAGATGTTGTTTGGCTGTCGGTTCAGCAACCCCGTGGGTCTTGCTGCCGGTTTCGACAAAAACGGTGTGGCCGCAGGCATCTGGGATCGGTTCGGCTTTGGATTCGCCGAGCTCGGTACCGTCACCTGGCATGGGCAGCCAGGTCATCCAAAGCCACGGTTGTTTCGTCTGGCAGAGGAGCATGCCGCCCTCAATCGCATGGGCTTCAACAATCTTGGTGCTGAGGGGGTGCGGAGAACCCTTGAGCGCCAGCAGCTGCCAGCACCTGGTCAAAGGCCTGCCGTGCTCGGCTTGAATTTCGGCAAATCCAAGCTCACCTCCCTTG
>DASCPR010000138.1:0-2537 GCA_036012625.1 Prochlorococcaceae cyanobacterium Fu_MAG_50 | reverse complement strand
ATTACTAATTGTTATTGCGAAAGAGCTGCTGAGCATTGGGCCGTGAAGGCCTGGGCCTGCAGGGCTGTTGCCGCTGTAGCTGCATCCCTGACACAGAACTGATGGCCGAGGCGTACATAGCGGACCTGGACTCCGTCGCGCACCTGGGCCACAACCGGTACCCGCACACCGAGCTCTTCCTTTTCAGGCCGATGCAGCTGTAGACATTCACGTAATTTATGCTGCACTGTGATGTCGCTGGCCTGGCGAGCCTCGAGTTCAACCAACAACAACTGCAGGTCATCAATCGCTCTGCAATCGTCAACGATCAGCTGAACACGTTCATCGCGTCGATCAACGGCGGCCCAGATCAACAGACGGGCTTCCGCGATCAGATGATCCGCCAGGCGGGCATAACTTTTCGGAAACACGACAGCTTCACAACTGCCGGTTAGATCCTCAAGCTGCAATACAGCCATGCGATCTCCCTTGCGGGTGGTGACCTGACGCATCTCGGAGATCATGGCGATGGCGCTGACCTTCGCCTTATCAGCCTGTTCCTCCAGGTTCGCCAAGCTGATCGGCGCAATCAACCTGGCAGGAGGCGTGAGTTGCTTGAGGGGGTGATCAGAGAGATAAAAGCCAACAAGCTCCTTCTCGAGTCTGAGTTTCTCCGTGGGTGGATAATCCGGCACCGCAGGTGCCTTCGGTGCCATTGAAAGATCATCAACAGGTTCAGCGCTACCAAGCCCGGCCATCAGCTCAAACAGATTGCCCTGGCCGCTGATTCGATCTCGTGCCCTTGAGGAGGCCCAATCAAGCAGAAGGCTGAGGTCTGCAATCAATTGGGCACGATTGGCCTCAGGGGCAAGAGCATCAAGGGCACCGCAATGAATCAGAGATTCAAGCCCACGGCGATTCAACGCCGAGGAGGGGACACGATCACAGAGATCAGCCAGGGATTTAAACGGTCCATCCTGCTCGCGACAGTTGATCAGCTGGCGGATGGCCCCATCGCCAAGATTGCGCACTGCGGAGAGTCCAAACAGGATCCGATCCCCTGTCGGTGTGAAATCAATTCCAGAGGCATTCACATCAGGTGGCATCACTTCGATGCCCATGGAATTGCAATTGGAGATATAACGTTGAACCTTGTCGCTGGCTCCGGCGTTGACCGTCAGCAGCGCCGCCATGTAGGCAACGGGATAATGGGCCTTGAGGTAGGCGGTCTGATAGGTCACCGCGCCATAGGCCGTGGAATGGCTCTTGTTGAAGCAGTATTCCGCGAACAGAACCATCTGATCAAAAAGTTCATCGGCTACCTTCGGATCAACACCCTTCTTGGCGGAGCCATCCACGAAGATACCGCGATGTTTCTGCATCTCAGAGACCTTTTTCTTACCCATGGCCCGCCGCAGCAGATCCGCCTCTCCTAAGGAGTAACCCGCCAGATCCTGGGCGATCTTCATGATCTGCTCCTGATAGACCATGATTCCGTAGGTCTCCCTGAGAATCGGTTCAAGGGCTGCATGGGCAAAATCAATCGCTTCACGGCCATGCTTCCTGTTGATGAACTTCGGAATCAAACCGGCGTCCAGAGGACCAGGCCGGTAGAGCGCCAGTATCGAAGAGATATCTTCCAGAGAGGATGGCCTCAGATCGCGAACGATCTGACGCATGCCACTTGATTCAAGCTGAAAGATCCCCTCAAGATCACCGCGTGCAAGCAGGGCGAAGGTCTCTGGATCAGCGACAGGCAGAGCATCAGGATCCACACGCTGGCCACTGCTGACCTCAACGAGTTCAAGGGTTTTATCAATCATCGTCAGGTTCTTAAGACCAAGGAAATCCATCTTCAACAGACCCATGGATTCCACATCTTCCATGAAGTATTGGGTGATCACCTGGCCATCGTTGTTGCGCTGCAGCGGCACGAGTTCATCGAGTGGATCCGCTGCGATCACCACACCTGCAGCATGCACACCGAAGGTTTTGTTGGTGCCTTCGATCCGCATCGCCATGTCAACCCAGCGGGTCACAATGGGATCTTTCTGATATTTCTCGCGGAATTCAGGGTTCGGGGATTCATCGCCGATCATGGCGGCGAGCTTGGCCGGCTTGCCTCTCACCACAGGGATCAACTTGGCCAGACGGTCTGCATCGCCATAGGGGATATCCAGAACTCTCGCCACATCCTTCAGCACCGCCTTGGAGGTCATCCGGTTGAAGGTAATAATCTGGGCCACCTTGTTTTCGCCATAACGACTGGTGACGTAGTCGATCACCTCCCCGCGCCGTTCGATGCAGAAATCTGTGTCAATATCAGGCATCGACTTGCGTTCAGGGTTGAGGAAACGCTCGAACAGAAGCCCATAATTGACAGGGTCAATGTTTGTGATGCCAAGGGCATAGGCCACCAGGGAACCAGCCGCCGAACCACGCCCAGGGCCGACTGGGATTCCCTGCTCACGGGCAAAGCGGATGTAATCCCAAACCACCAGGAAATAGGTGGGGAATCCCATCTGCTCCATCACATCGAGCTCATAGGAAAGGCGTTC
>DASCPR010000137.1:0-1711 GCA_036012625.1 Prochlorococcaceae cyanobacterium Fu_MAG_50 | reverse complement strand
CAATGAGGAGGGGACTGGATGGGTCTCTATCTGGGATACTGGTGGATGGGATCGCCTTGATGGATCGCAAGCCAAGCGTAGAACAACTCTTGACCTTCGCAATGCAACGTTGGGTCTTGATTCTCATGCAGGAGGTTTTGTCAGCCGGGTCAAGGGTGTTTTTGGTGGATTTACGATTGCCCATGACTGGGATGGTGAGAATATTGGCTCTAGGGCAGGTTTATGTGTGATTGAAGAGGCGGAAGGTGGATCTGCAGCTGATGTTTTGATTGGAAATCATGTGGCGAATCGCTTGATCGGTGGCCCCGGAGCTGATCGTTTGACCGGTGGCCTCGGCGGAGATGAATTTGTGATTGATATGAAGGGCCTTTATGGGCGCAAACATGCTGACAGGATCACTGACTTTAACTCTGATGAAGGAGATAAGCTGCTTCTAAGGTCTCCAAGGTCTGGACTCTCAGATGGCCTGCAACTCTCTAAAGCAGCATCCAAAGAAGCTCGTAGGATGCTGACGCTTGGCGATAGTGAATTGATTTATAATCAGCACAATGGCTTTTTATACTTGAATCAAAATGGTGAAGAGGCTGGACATGGTGAAGGTGGCTTGTTTGCTATTTTAAGAGGCGCTCCCGATCTAAATCTTGGCGATATTATTTTGGCATAATTGGTGATCTGTGTTGAGCATAGTCGCCGCTTTTCTCGTGGCTTCTGGTTTTGTATGTCTTGTTGAGTTTATTTTGCTTGTTGGTTAATTTCTGCCTGGCGCAATTCTTGAATTCCAGGTTAAAGCTCATCTTTAATTAGTTTGAGCGCTTCTGCATCACTCAACTTTGTTGCTCTGCAATCAAAATCCAGCTTTGCCCGAAGCATCGACGCTGCTTTGGCAACCTGGGGGTCGCTTAGCACCTCGGGGCTGATTCCCACTTCAAGCAATGCTTGCGGAAGTGCCTCTTTTGCCATCTTTTCACTGATGCGATTGTGTTCGACCTGGCAGTTGCTGAAGGCAACGGTTGCTGTGACATAAGCCCGGATGCTTGTGGCAAGGCGTTTGCGTGCCAGTTTGATTTTCAAGTCGATATCTTCGGCCTTGCTTGGGCTTGCGATCAGCAGCATCAGCATGGCCAAGGTGATGGTGGAACTAAGTCGTTGCATAGGGTCCCTCAGCCTCCAGGAGGGTGATGTTGCCCCATCTTCTCGCCACTGCTCAGATTTCCACTGCTCAGATTTCCACTGATCCACCCAGCACTCAACTGATCACCAATGAGCTGATCACCAATGAGCTGATCTCAGCCGTCCGCAATGCTTCCGGGCAGCTTCGCAGGGGCGTCCTAAAAAGATTGTCGTAATCCGCCTTCCCCATTGGTGCGTTCTGCTGGTGTGATCTCCGGTCTCACCCTGGTGGGAGTCGGGCCCGGTGATCGGTCATTGTTGACGCTCGCGGCCGTGGCAGCCATTGAGGCGGCCAGCGTGGTGGCCTATCCGGTCGCCCGTCTGCAAGCAGTGGGGATTGCGGCTGAGATCGCAGCCCCCTGGATAGGTGCTCATCAGCGGCGTTTGCCCTTGCTGTTCCCGATGGTCAGTGCCGCTGAGCCTCGAATCGCGGCCTGGCATGCCGCTGCTGATGCGCTGGCCGCAGAGGTTGATCTCGGTCAGACCGTGGTGATGCTCTGTGAGGGAGATGTATCTCTGTTCGCGAGTAGCAGTTATGTGT
>DASCPR010000136.1:0-2672 GCA_036012625.1 Prochlorococcaceae cyanobacterium Fu_MAG_50 | reverse complement strand
CTCAAGCTGCTTTGATTTGGCGAGCTCCAGGGCTTTGCTGCCAAAATCGCGCGATGTCGGCATTGTCAAGGCTCAAACCCCTTGGAATCATTATGACATGACAGCTCCCTATTGAAATTTGCGGTGAATCCTTTCTTGTCGCCGATGACTTTGCCCACTTCTTAGCTTCAGCTTTGCCTGGTCGCAATATCTAGATTGTGTGTGAGCCTCTTGCCAGGAGAACCTATTGCTGCCTGCATAGGTTTTTAGCTATACTTGTCACAATAAAATTAGAGTAGATCTAACGTGGTCTATCGCTATAAAAAGTCTCGACGAACGCCACGTCCAGGCAATCCATGGATTGAAGGCTTGGTCGATGGTTTTCGTTGGGGGTTGCAAGAGAAAAATCGGAAGATTGGTTATACTCTTATAGGTAAGACTAAGGGGAAGTTTCATAGTTACCGTTCCTGGGGGTGGGATGATAAGGAGTTGGTTGCCTGGGCAGAGGCTATTGATTCTATACAGAGTGTCTGTGACATTGAATTTGTTAACCGTGGTGAAAATAATGCTGAGAATGTTGAATTGTGGCTTTATTCTGTTCGCAATAATTCAGACGAACTTGGGTTTGCCTTTACACCTGGAAGTGATGATGATGAAGGGCTGGTTGCTGTTGGTTGGAGGGCTTATAAGAATCGGAATGGTAAATTCACTTCATCGATCGCTCCTGGAAGTTATCACTGGATTACCTATATTCATGAGCTTGGCCATGCTATTGGCCTGAAGCATCCCCACGATCGAGGAATGCGAGGAGAGGATCGCTTCCCGGGGCTTAGGCAGAACAGTGATCAACTCAGGGATGCTGGCAGTTTTGGTCAGAATGCTCAGCCATATACAATGATGACATATGTAGATAAGAAGGCAAAAAATGGTCTTGTTTCTTCCTCTGAACTTGCTTACGGCTTCTTGAAAACACCCGGTGCACTTGATATCGCAACTCTTCAGCATATGTATGGAATCAACCGCAATACGGCAACAGGTGATGATGTTTATGTATTGCCTACGTTCAATGAGGAGGGTGTTGGATGGGTCTCCATCTGGGACGCCGGCGGATGGGACCGCCTTGATGGATCAAAATCGAATGAGAAAATAACTCTCGACCTCCGAAATGCAACGTTAGACCTTGGACTTCATGCTGGAGGTTATGTCAGCCAGGTTGAAGGGGTTTATGGAGGGTTTACGATTGCCCATGACTGGGACGGTGTGAGTCTCGGCGATGAGGCAGGCCTATGTGTGATTGAAGAGGCTGAGGGTGGATCCGCCGCTGATGTTTTGATTGGCAATCATGTGGCGAATCGCTTGATCGGTGGCCCCGGAGCTGATCGTTTGACCGGTGGCCTTGGAGGGGATGAATTTGTCATTGATATGACTGGTGCCTATGGCCGTAAACATGCTGACAGGATTACTGATTTTGACTCTGGCGATGGGGACAAGCTGTGTTTGAGTTCCGCGGGTTCATGGCTTTCAGATGGGACTAAGATCTCAAGGGCTCTGTCCAAAAAACATGGTAAGTCCTTGGCGCTCAGTGATAGTGAATTGATCTATAATCAGCGTAATGGCTTTTTGTATTTAAATCAAAATGGGGAAGCAGTCGGTTACGGTGAGGGTGGATTGTTCGCTATTTTGAGAGGCGCCCCGGATCTAAGCGTTGGTGATATTTTTTTGAATTGATTGGTAATTACTTTTTAACTTGTTGGACTTATTCTTTTTATGGATTCCGGTCGCTTGCAATTCTTGAATCCCCGGTTAAAGCTCGTCTTCAATCAGCCTGATCGCTTCTTCAGTGCTCAACTTCGTTGCTCTGCAATCACTATTTAGCTTTGCTCGAAGCATCGAAGCTGCTTTGGCAACCTGGGGGTTGATTAGCACCTCGGGGCTGATTCCCACTTCAAGCAATGCTTGCGGAAGTGCATCTCTTGCCATCTTTTTGCTGATGCGATTGTGCTCGACCTGGCAGTTGCTGAAGGCAACGGTTGCGGTGACATAAGCCCGGATGCTTGTGGCAAGGCGTTTGCGTGCCAGTTTGATTTTCAAGTCGATATCTTCTGCCTTGCTAGGGCTTGCGATCAGCAGCATCAGGGCCAAGGCAATGGCGGAACTAGGTATCTGCATAGGCTCCCTCATCCTCCAGGAGGGTGGTGTTGCCCCATCATTCTCGCTACTGAGCAGATCGCTACTCTTCAGATCACCACTGATTTGAGCGCAGCTTTTCTCAGCTTTCCGGAACCCTTCTGGTCAGCTGCTGAGGGGCGTCCTAAAAAGATTGTCGTAATCAGCGTCCTCATTGGTTAATTCTGCTGGTGCGATCTCCGATCTCACCCTGGTGGGAGTCGGGCCCGGTGATCGGTCATTGCTGACGCTTGCGGCCGTGGCAGCCATTGAGGCGGCCAGCGTGGTGGCCTATCCGGTCCCCCGTCTGCAAGCAGTGGGGATGGCGGCTGAGATCGCAGCCCCCTGGATAGGTTCCGATCAGCGGCGTTTGCCCTTGCTGTTTCCAATGGTCAGTGCCGCTGAGCCTCGAATCGCGGCCTGGCATGCCGCTGCTGATGCGCTGGCCGCAGAGGTTGATCTCGGTCAGACCGTGGTGATGCTCTGTGAGGGAGATGTATCTCTGTTCGCGAGTAGCAGTTATGTGT
>DASCPR010000135.1:0-5314 GCA_036012625.1 Prochlorococcaceae cyanobacterium Fu_MAG_50 | reverse complement strand
TTTTCTGCCTTCTGTTCGCCAACTGTTCCTCCTTCTGCAATCAGATATGTGACCTGGTTTTCCCGCTGGGGTCTGCTCAGTTTGAAATCCCCATTTTGGGATGTTTTTGTCTCACTGATCTTTCTTGCTCCATCTTTGGTGGAGGATTGCCAGAGCGATACCTTGGCACCACTGACGGATGTCCCCATCAGGGTGACCTTGCCTGAGAAGTTTGCTGATTGACCAGGTCTTTGCGTGGTAGTGCAGGCGGCTAAGCAGAGGCAAAGGCCACTGAGAACTGCACCGCCAAGAAGGGTTGATTTATGGGCTTTCATCTCTTGGCAAGCAGCTTGCTCTTGAGATAGCTGCGGATTTCTGATTCAGCAAGCTGGCTGTGGCTTGTGGCTTGTGGCTTGAGTCAAGCCCCTGATCAGGTTGTGTCTAGGTTGCGCTTCTGTGTGCAAAGTGAAGGCAGAGCGCATTCGGCGTCTTGAGCTTTTTTCAAAAATTTCTGGGGCATCCATTGCCCCGGGCCAGGGGCGCTGATCAGCGTCTGCCGAGTGTGCAGGCCTTGCCGATCCTGTCTTCCGATGCGCTGTCCTCCGTGGCCTATGCCACAGAGGCGGCCCTAGGCGTTCTGATCCTGGCCGGCAGCGGAGCCCTCAGCCTTTCACTGCCGATCACCTTGGCGATTATCGCCTTGATTGCGATTGTGGTGTTCTCCTATCGGCAGGTGATTGAGGCCTACCCGCAAGGGGGTGGTTCCTATGTCGTCGCTCGCGAGAACCTTGGTCGCAATGTTGGCCTGATCGCGGCTGCGGCCTTGCTGATCGATTACACCCTCACGGCGGCAGTGAGCCTGATGGCAGGGACGCAGGCGCTCTCGTCCCTGCTGCCCTCTTTGCTGGATCACGAGGTTTCCCTGGCCTTGCTTTTGTTGCTGTTGATCGGCTGGGCCAATCTGCGCGGCTTGCGGGAAGCCGGCAGGGTGTTTGCGGTGCCGACCTATGCCTTTGTGGTGATGGTGGTGTTGATGGTGTTGATGGGTCTTTTCGACCTCAGCTTCCATCACGGATTTGTGCCGGACACCCCTCCATCGGTGAAGGCGCTGCAACCGTTGGGTGTGTTCCTGATCCTGAGGGCCTTCAGTTCCGGTTGCTCGGCGATGACGGGGATCGAAGCGATTGCCAATGGTGTGAAGGTGTTTCGAGAGCCTGCATCGGTGAATGCCCGTCACACCTTGCTGGTCTTGGGGGTTCTGCTCTCAGGGATGTTCTTCTCGGTCAGCGGGATGGGTTTTCTCTATGGCGTGGTCCCTGATCAGCGGGTGACGGTGCTGGCCCAGATCGGTCAGCGGGTGTTCGGCCCCGGCAGTGTGTTGCTCTGGGCTCTGCAGATCTCAACTCTGCTGATCCTGGTGCTGGCGGCAAACACGGCTTTTTCAGGCTTTCCCCGCCTGGCGGCGATGCTGGCGGATGATGATTGTCTGCCTCGGCAGATGAGCTGGGTCGGGGATCGCTTGGTTTATCAGAACGGCATTGGTGTGCTGCTGGCCATCACGGCCCTGATCATCGTGATCTGCCGGGGTGACACGACTGTGGCGATCAATCTCTATGCCCTGGGCGTGTTCACGGCGTTCACCCTTTCGCAGCTGGGTCTGGTCTGTCGCTGGAGGCGATTGAAGGGGGATGGATGGCGGGGAAGGATGTTGATCAATGCACTGGGTGCAGCCACAACCTTCCTTGTTCTGCTGGTGATCATCGTCAGCAAATTCAACGAGGGTGCCTGGAGTGTGGTGATCGCGATTCCAGCGTTGGTCTGGTCTCTGGCACAGATCCGCAAGCGGCATCGCCATGTCTACGCGGCGCTGAAACCGGATCTTGATTTCCATCCTCTCTATCTGTTGACCGATCAGTTGCCCTTCAGTCACCACTGCATCGTCTGGATTCCGTCGTTTTCATGTGCCTCCCTTGAGGCGGTTCGTTACGCCTGCTCCATCTCTGATTCGGTGAGCGTGGTGCGGGTTCTGGAAGCCAATGACAAGGCTGAAGCTCTGGAGAAGGAATGGCAGCTTTACATCGGTGCAAGACCGGGTGCACTTCACCTCTATTTGCTTGAAAGTCCGTTCAGCTCCCTGATTCAGCCATTCTGTGATTTTGTTGTTGAAGATGAGGCGACCCATCCAGAACGCACCACCACGGTGGTGATGCCCTTCGCGATTCCCCGTGATTTCCTCGATCGGATGCTGCTCAACCAACGCATGCTCAGCATCTTTGATGCGCTCTCCTATGACCGCAGCAGAGTGTTTTCGATCGTGCGGTATTACCTGCCCCGCTAGCTGATCTGCTCTGCAACTGCCAATCAAAGGCTCTGTGGATGCTGAGCCATCGTTCCCGAAACACCTCTTTTCCGTGCAGGACCCCAGAGACTCTCTGCTCAGTTCCTATGACTACGCACTGGATTCGGCCAGGATCGCTCAGGCACCGCTGACTCCGCGCCATTCGGCGCGGTTGATGATCGTGCCCGATGTGAGTGATGGTCTGACATCGACCCGGCATGCTCATGTCTGGGATCTGCAGCAGGAATTGCAGGCCGGCGATCTGCTGATTGTCAATGACACCCGCGTTCTGCGCGCCCGCCTGCGGGTTCGGCGTTCAGGCGGTGGCCTGGCGGAACTGTTGGTGCTTGAGCCCCGCGGTGAGGGCCGTTGGCTTTGCCTGGCCCGTCCGGGCAAACGTCTCAGACCGGGGGATCACCTCTTGCTTGAGGCTGCTGAGCAGGAGCCCATGGGGCTCACCGTTGTGGAAAGTGATGTCGCCACCGGCGGCCGTGTTGTGCAGTTTCCGTTGGAGTGTGCCGATGTTGAGAGCATCGAGACGTTGTTGGAGAGGTATGGCGAAGTGCCTCTGCCGCCCTATATCGATCGCCATGATGCCTCCGATGCGGAGCGCTATCAGACGCGTTATGCCGCCAATCCAGGAGCCGTTGCGGCACCCACGGCGGGTCTTCATCTCAGTGACGAGTTGCTCAATGGGTTAAGCCAGCGGGGGGTGGCCTATGCACGGGTCACGCTGCACGTGGGCTTGGGGACCTTCCGGCCTCTCGAGATGGAGAATCTCAGCCAGCTTCAACTCCACAGTGAGTGGGTGGAGGTGAGCCAGAAGGTGGTGGAGGCCGTGGCCGCCTGCCGTGCCCGAGGCGGGAGGGTCATTGCGGTAGGCACCACCAGCGTGCGGGCGCTTGAGGGGGCCGCCCGTGCCGGTGGCGGAACACTGCAACCCCTTTCGGGGCCTGTGGACCTGGTGATTCAGCCGGGATTCCGCTTTGCCGTGGTGGATGGTCTACTCACCAACTTTCATCTGCCAAAAAGCTCACTGTTGCTGCTGGTCAGTGCCCTCGTGGGTCGCCAAAGATTGCTGGCGCTTTACAGGGAGGCCCTTGAGCATCAATACCGCTTCTTTTCCTATGGAGATGCCATGTGGATTCCGCCGCAGGCGGTGTTGCCTGCGGCGCGTCCGGATCGGCTCTGAATCCGATCAAACAGCGACCGGTTCTTCGATGATGCCGCTGGGCACCTCGCTGAACAGCACAGAGGAGAGATAGCGTTCGGCAAGATCCGGCAGCACAACCACGATGGTCTTGCCGGCGAACTCATCCTGTTCGGCCATGCGGATGGCGGCAGCGGCAGCGGCACCACAGGAGATGCCCACCAGTAGCCCCTCTTCATCAGCCAGGCGCAGAGCCATCTCGATGGATTCCTCGTTGGTCACCTGCTCAACGCGATCCACCATGGAGAGGTCGAGGTTCTGGGGAATGAAACCTGCACCGATGCCCTGGATCTTGTGGGGACCAGGCTTGATCTCATCACCATTTCTGGTCTGGGTGATCACTGGGCTGTGGGAAGGTTCAACGGCCACTGAAAGGATGTTTTTGCCTTTCTCCTGCTTGATGTAGCGGGAGATACCGGTGATGGTGCCACCGGTGCCGACCCCGGCCACCAGCACGTCGATGGCACCGTCTGTGTCGTTCCAGATCTCCGGGCCGGTGGTTTTGAAGTGGATCTCAGGGTTGGCCGGATTCTCGAACTGGCCTGGCATGAAGTATTTGGCTGGATCGCTTGCCGCGATCTCCTTGGCCTTGGCAATGGCACCGGGCATGCCCTTGGCGGCTTCGGTGAGGATGAGTTCAGCGCCGAGAACCGCCATCAAACGACGCCTTTCAATCGACATCGACTCGGGCATGGTGAGGATCAGCTTGTAGCCCCGGGCTGCAGCGGTGAAGGCCAGGGCAATGCCCGTGTTGCCGGAGGTTGGCTCAACGATGACCTTGTCCTTGGTGAGGACGCCACGTTTCTCCGCGTCCCAGATCATGTTGGCGCCGATGCGGCACTTGACGCTGTAGGCGGGGTTGCGGCCTTCGATCTTGGCGAGAACAGTGGCTTTGCAGTTTTTGGTGACGTGGTTCAGACGCACCAGGGGGGTGTTGCCAATGGCCTGGCTGTTGTCGTCGTAAATACGGGACATTTGTCGTTGCAGGAGGTATCCAACCAAGCCTCAACTCTAGGAATCACAGCCAATCCCGCCACCACTCACTTACAAATTCAATTGTTGAACGTCAGCGTGGGTTCAGCTTTCCAGCGCTGATTGGAATCTCTCCCAGAGCTCATCAGCAGCCTCAAGCCCCACGGAGACCCTGAGCAGATGGCGGGGAACATCGCAGCTCTCGGCCCAGTTGAGCTCGTTGTAATGGGCCAGCAGCACATAGGGACACACCAGTGTGAAGTCGGTTCCCAGGCTTGGCCCCTTGCAGACACGCAGCTGGTCATAGACCCGTTGGGCTGCTGGCAGGCCACCTTTGAGCTCAAAGGAAAGCAGGCAACCGTGTCCTGCCTGGGGACGCATCAGCGCCCGGAAGTTTGGGCAATGGCCTGGATGCATCACCCGGCGGATCGCTGGATGGGCAGACAGATGCTCTGCCAGGGCCTGGCAGTTGCGGTTCAGGGAGGGGATCCTTTTGCCCACATCCCGGCTGGCCTGCTCCAATTCAATCGAATCGCCGTCAGCAAGCTCTGCTGCCAGCGGGCTGAGCTGCTGTTGCAGCTGATCGGCCCAGCTGGAGCTGGGGCTCACCACCAGGGCTCCCGCCAGGATGTCGCCCCGGCCGGCAAAGCTCTTGGTGAGGGAACTGAAGACAAGATCTGCATGTTGGAGAACGTCGATGTTGAGCACGGAGCCAATCGTGTCGTCGACGATCACAGGGATGCCCCGCCTGTGGGCGAGTTCCGCGACACTGATCAGATCAACGCACTGCAGCAATGGATTGCTGGGCAGTTCGA
>DASCPR010000134.1:0-7209 GCA_036012625.1 Prochlorococcaceae cyanobacterium Fu_MAG_50 | reverse complement strand
CCCTCGGCATCCTGCCGTTCATCAATGCCTCGATCATCCTGCAGCTGCTGACCGCAGCCATCCCCCAGCTGGAAGACCTCCAGAAGAATGAAGGGGAGGCAGGGCGTCGCAAGATTGCTCAGATCACCCGCTATGTGGCGCTGGGCTGGGGTCTGGTTCAAAGCGTGATCTTTGCCATGATCCTGCGTCAGTACGCCGTGGAGGGACTGAGCGACATCATTTTTGTGGTGCAGACCTCCCTGGCACTGGTGACCGGCTCGATGATCGTGATGTGGTTCAGCGAATTGATCACCGAAAGGGGGATCGGCCAGGGAGCATCCCTGGTGATCTTCCTCAATATCGTGGCAACCCTGCCCCAGGCTCTCGGCTCAACGATTGAGAAAGCCCAGACCGGCGACCGCAACGATGTTGTTGGAATCATGGTCCTGGTCCTGGTTTTCCTGGTGACCATTGTCGGCATCATCTTCGTGCAGGAAGGCTCACGCCGTCTGCCGATCGTCAGTGCCAAACGTCAGGTTGGCGGCGCCAGCATTCTTCCCAATCGTCAGAGCTATCTCCCCCTGAAGCTGAATGCCGGCGGGGTGATGCCGATCATCTTTGCTTCGGCGCTGATCTTCCTGCCGATCACGGTGGCCAACTTCACGAAGAACCCCTTCCTGATCCGAACGGCCAGTGCTCTGAATCCAGGCGCTGCCAACCCCTGGCCCTATGCCGTGGTTTTCTTTGCCCTGATTCTCGGCTTCGCCTATTTCTACGCCTCTCTCACCATCAATCCTGTTGACATCGCCAGCAATCTCAAACGTGCTGGGGTGGCCATTCCCGGTGTTCGCCCAGGCAGTGCAACGGCCACCTACCTCTCTGGAGTGCAAAATCGGCTGACCCTGCTAGGTGGCCTGTTTCTAGGTGCCGTGGCAATCATCCCCGCCGCCGTCGAACGGGCCACCAATGTTCAGACATTTCAGGGGCTTGGTGCCACCTCTCTGCTGATCCTGGTCGGGGTGGCGATTGACACCGCCAAGCAGGTGCAGACCTACGTGATCTCACAGCGGTACGAGGGTCTCGTTCGCCAGTGAAGAGGCAATCCACCATCCCTTTCTCCTGCCATCCATGAAGCAACGTCTCCTCTTCCTCGGCCCCCCCGGTGCTGGTAAGGGAACCCAGGCCGAGCACCTCTGTGCAGCCCAAGGCCTCGCCCACCTGTCCACTGGAGATCTGCTTCGCAGTGAGGTTAAGGCCGGCTCCGCTCTTGGCAAGCAAGCCGAAGCGGTGATGAATCAGGGTGAGCTTGTCAGCGATGAGCTCGTTCTAGCGATTGTTGAGGGCCAGCTCGATCAACAACGGGCCGGCTGGCTGCTCGACGGATTCCCTCGGACCGTCCCCCAGGCGGAAGCCCTGGAACTACTGCTCGCCAAGATTTCCCAGCCGATTGAAGCCGTGGTGCTTCTCGAACTCAATGATGAGGTTCTGATTGCAAGGCTCCTGTCCCGGGGCCGCGCCGATGACACCGAAGCTGTGATCCGCAATCGCCTTGAGGTCTACCGAGAGAAAACAGCACCCCTGATTGACTACTACCGCAACAAGGGCATGCTCACCGCAGTGGAAGCCCAGGGGACCATCGAGGAGATCAAAGCGCGCATAGAGAAAGCACTTTGTTGACCCCTATGGTAAACTAGCCGTTTGGAAATTGGAGAGCCCGACCCCATGAAGGTGCGAGCTTCGGTTAAGAGAATGTGTGAGAAGTGCCGGGTGATTCGTCGCCATGGCCGTGTCATGGTGATCTGCACAACCCTCAAGCACAAGCAGCGCCAAGGTTGAATCAGGCCTCGGCCTGGGTGCATGGATTCCGATCAAGGCCAAGCACCGATCAAGACCAAGCACCGCGGCCATCAACGCTGCGCCAGTTCTCTCTTTTGCTCATGCCGCCTGAAGCGGCTTCCGTTCCCCTCGATTGATTGTTCAGTGGCAAGGATTGCCGGCATCGACATTCCCCGTGACAAGCGGGTTGAGATTGCCCTCACTTACATCTATGGCATAGGCCTGACAAGGGCACAGGCCATCCTGTCCAAGTCTGGAGTGAATCCAGACATACGGGTCAAGGATCTTGAAGATGGCGATGTGCAGAAACTGCGCGCAGCCACCGAGGCCTTCACCATCGAAGGAGATTTGCGCCGCCAGGAAGGCATGGCACTCAAGCGACTCCAGGACATCGGCTGTGTCCGAGGTCGCCGCCACCGGATGAGCCTGCCTGTTCGCGGCCAGCGCACACGCACCAATGCCCGCACCCGACGTGGGGCACGCAAGACCGTGGCCGGCAAGAAGAAGTAAAGCTTCCGTCTGAACAGCTTCCGTCTGAACAGCTTCGATCTGAACAGCTTCGGCAGCCCCATCCCATTCGCACTACTCAAGGCCCCAGCCCATGGCCAAACCCACCAAGAAGTCAGGTCCCAAGAAGGCCAAACGCAACGTTCCCCAGGGAGTTGCGCACATCCAGAGCACCTTCAACAACACCATCGTCTCGATCACAGACACGGCCGGGGAAGTCATCTCCTGGTCCTCTGCTGGAGCAAGTGGCTTCAAAGGTGCCCGCAAAGGCACCCCTTTTGCCGCCCAAACCGCGGCAGAAGCAGCCGCACGACGAGCCCTGGAACAAGGCATGCGGCAGATCGAAGTTCTGGTCAGAGGTCCCGGCTCCGGCCGTGAAACCGCGATCAGAGCTCTGCAGGTCGCCGGCCTGGAGATCACTCTGATCAGGGATGTGACTCCTCTGCCCCATAACGGATGCCGTCGTGCAAAGCGCCGGCGGGTTTGATCCGCTCCCCCCTGACTTCAGTTTCCTTCTTCCGCAACAAACCGTGCTGCAGTACCAGATTGACCGTATTGAGCATCAGGTTGCCGACGACCGATCTCAAACAGGCATTTTCCTGATTGGCCCCCTGGAACGGGGCCAGGCAACCACCCTTGGCAATGCCTTACGACGCGTGCTGATGGGCGGCCTTGAGGGCAGTGCCGTCACAGCGGTGCGTATCGCCGGTGTCAACCACGAATATGCAACCGTGCCCGGAGTGCGGGAGGACGTCCTCGACATCCTGCTGAACTGCAAACAGCTGTCTGTCAACAGCCGCACCTCTGAACTTGAGATCGGACGCCTGGTGGTGGCTGGACCAGCCCAGGTCAAGGCCAAGGATCTGCAGTTCTCCTCTCAGGTGCAGGTGGTGGATGGAGACAGACCCATCGCCACGGTCCATGAAGACCACAGCCTTGAACTTGAGGTTCATGTGGAGAGGGGCATTGGCTATCGCCCCGTCGACCGTCACAAGGAAGATGCGAGCTCCATCGATCTGCTGCAGATCGATGCCGTATTCATGCCGATTCGGCGGGTCAACTTCACCATTGATGAAACCGCTGTTGCCGAAGGGGGTTCAGCCCGTGAGAGACTCCGGATGGAGATCATCACCGACGGTTCCATCACCCCGGATGACGCCCTGGCACAGGCGGCCAATCAACTGATCGAGTTGTTCCAGCCTCTTGCCACCGTCACCATGGTGGAGGAGCCCGGCATCGAACCGGAGCCCTCTGCGGAAGCCCAGATCCCCCTTGAGGAACTCAACCTTTCGGTCAGGGCCTATAACTGCCTCAAGAGAGCACAGGTGAATTCCGTTTCCGACCTGATGGGCTTCAGCTACGAAGACCTTCTCGAGATCAAGAACTTCGGTTCTAAATCTGCTGACGAGGTCATCGAAGCCCTCGAGCGTATCGGCATTTCCATTCCCCAGAGCCGCACCAGCGCCTGATCACCCATTTCGCCCAGCCTGTTTCAGAACCATGCGTCACCAATGTCGAGTCCCCAAGCTGGGTCGTCCGGCTGATCAACGGAAAGCCATGCTTCGCGGGCTGACCACACAGCTGATCAAAGAAGGGCGGGTCACCACAACAAAAGCCCGTGCAAAAGCTCTTCGTGATGAAGCTGAACGCATGATCACGCTGGCCAAGGATGGCAGCCTGGCCTCCAGGCGCCGCGCCATCGGCTTCATCTATGACAAGCAGCTGGTCCATGCCCTATTCGACAAAGCACAGGATCGCTATGGCGACCGCAATGGTGGTTACACCAGAATCATCAGAACAGTGAAGCGACGGGGCGACAACGCCGAGATGGCCATCATCGAGCTGGTCTGAAGCTTCAAAGACGCGCTAACCATCTGGAGAGTCTTTCCCCACGCGCCAGCACAACCTCTTCTTCATCCGATGCGGTGACCTCATCCAGGCGAATGGCCCTCTGCCTGCAGTACGAGGGTTCCCATTTCTGTGGTTGGCAAAGGCAACGTCAGGGAACCAGTGTCCAGAGTGTTCTGGAAGACGCCATTGCCCAGCTTGATCCCCTGCGACCCATCAATGCTGTGGCGGCGGGTCGCACCGATGCAGGTGTGCATGCCTCAGGTCAGGTGGTGCATTTCGATTGCTGCGGCCCGATACCGGCCGAACGCTGGGCACCGGCGCTGAATGGGCGCCTACCCGCAAGCATTCGTATCCGAGAGGCCGTGGAGCGGTCCTCAACCTGGCATGCCTGCCACTCCGCCATCCATCGCCGCTATCGCTACACGATCTACAACGGCCGTCTGCCCAACCTTTTCCTCAATCCCTGGAGCTGGCATCGCTATCAGGTCCGCCTCGATGAGAACAGCATGGGCCAGGCACTCGATGGGCTGGTCGGCCTGCATGACTTTGCTGCTTTTCAACGTGCAGGGAGTCGACGCAGCCATTCCAGGACAACCGTTCAGCAAGTTGAGCTGAAACGACAGGGTGACCTGCTGCGCCTTGAGATCCAGGCAAGCGGCTTCCTCTACGGCATGGTGAGGCTGCTGGTGGCCCAGCTGGTGGCCGTCGGCGAGCACCGACTCCATCCTGAGAGCTTCGAGAAACGCTGGCGAGAGTGCCGACGCGCTGAAGTGAAGGAAGCAGCACCTGCCAAGGGCCTCTGCCTGCTCCATGCCGGTTATGGGGAGCAGATCTTCTCAGACAGCGGCTGCCAAGACTCTCAGCCCCTGTTTTCACTGGCCACCAGTGATTCACCCAAGGATCCGCCGCAGCTACCGGAGCCCTGCATCTGAATGCAGGCTGGATACCAGGCCAGGCCCCCAGATCACAGAGCCAATGGCTGGGAGCATCGGACTTTGGGAATCCGAACCACAGGGATCAGGTCTGTGAAAGTGTAAAGTTGATCGTTGAGCTTCGTTCAGTCCTGTCCCAAAGGGCTGCGGCTCATTGCCCAGCACCGTCCCTCGTGAGGGTGCATTTCAGAACCGGCATGCCGGCGCGATGAACAAGACTCCCGTCCCTTCCATCGATTCCATCGAACGCCAGTGGTATCTGGTGGATGCTGAGAATCAGACCCTCGGCAGACTCGCCACCGAGGTGGCTGCAGTGCTGCGCGGCAAAAACAATCCCAGCTTCACGCCCCACCTGGATACAGGTGACTTCGTGGTTGTTGTCAATGCGGAAAAAATCCGCGTCAGCGGCAACAAATCCCATCAGAAGCTTTATCGCCGCCACTCCGGTCGTCCAGGTGGCATGAAAGTTGAAACCTTCGAGGCCCTTCAAGACCGCATCCCCGAGCGGATCGTCGAGAAAGCCATCAAAGGGATGCTTCCCCATAACGCCCTCGGACGTCAGATGTATCGCAAGCTGAAGGTGTATCGGGGTGCCGAGCATCCCCACGCCGCCCAACAGCCCAAGGCTCTCAAGCTCAATTCCTCCGCTTCAGCGCTATGACCAGTTCCGCCAACAGCGTTGTTTACTGGGGAACGGGTCGTCGCAAGACCTCCGTTGCCCGGGTGCGCCTCATTCCCGGCAATGGGACCATCACCATCAACGGACGTCCCGGTGATCACTACCTCAACTTCAATCCTGCCTACATCGCAGCAGTGAAGGCTCCCCTGCAAACCCTCGGGCTGATCACCGAATACGACATCCTCGTCAATGTGCGCGGCGGTGGCCTGACCGGTCAGGCCGACGCCATCAAACAGGGTGCCGCCAGAGCCCTGTGTGAGCTCTCACTCGACAATCGCAAGCCGCTCAAAACGGAGGGGCATCTCAGTCGTGACCCCCGTGCCAAGGAACGTCGCAAGTACGGCCTCAAGAAAGCACGCAAGGCACCTCAATTCTCCAAGCGTTGATCCGCTGGACATTCTTCTGCCACTTCTGCCCCCAGACTCGCTATGCCAAAACCCGATATTCATCCCACCTGGTACCCAGAAGCCAAGGTGATCTGCAATGGAGAGGTGGTGATGACCACAGGCTCCACCCAGCCTGAAATTCATGTTGATGTCTGGAGTGGTAACCATCCATTCTTCACCGGCACCCAGAAAATCCTCGATACTGAGGGACGTGTGGATCGCTTCATGCGCAAGTACGGCATGTCTGATGCTGGCAAGAACGACGAAGCTGCTTCCGATTGAGAGCCATAACACTGACAATCTGCAGGCCGCACGCGGTCTGCAGAGCTGATTGTCATGGACTCTTCAACCCTCAAATCACGCCTGGAAACTGCCACCAGCAGCTTTCATAGCCTTGAGCGTCAGCTGGCTGATCCCGATGTGGCAGCCAACCCCAAAAAGCTTGAATCCATTGCCCGAGAGCGTTCCCGTCTTGAGCCACTGGTTCTCGACTATGAACAACTGCGCCAGGTTGAATCGGAATGGCAGCAGGCCAGGGAGCTGCTCAAAGAAAGCCGTGGCGATGCAGCCATGGAATCCCTGGCCCAGGAAGAACTTGAACAGCTGGAGAGCCGTAGCACCGATCTGATCGGGCGTTTGACCCTTGCGTTGCTGCCCAAGGATCCCCGTGATCAACGCAGCGTGATGCTGGAAATTCGTGCCGGTGCCGGTGGCGATGAAGCCTGCATCTGGGCTGGTGACCTGGCTCGCATGTATGAGCGCTTTGGCCAGAGGGTGGGTTGGAACGTTCAACCCCTCAGCGCCACGGAAGCCGATCTTGGCGGCTTCCGGGAGCTGATCCTTTCCGTGAAGGGTGATGCCGTGTTCAGCCAGCTGAAGTTCGAAGCAGGGGTCCATCGTGTGCAAAGGGTTCCGGCCACCGAATCCCAGGGACGGGTGCACACATCCACCGCAACAGTTGCGGTGATGCCGGAAGCGGATCCCGTTGAAGTGGAGATCGACCCCGTGGATCTCGACATCAGCACGGCACGCTCCGGCG
>DASCPR010000133.1:0-4591 GCA_036012625.1 Prochlorococcaceae cyanobacterium Fu_MAG_50 | reverse complement strand
ATTGTCGATCTTTCGAGTCTTAAGAGTTGCCTGACAATGCTTTTTCAGCATGACGAAAGCCAGCACCGCAGCCGCAGCGCTCCGTTCCAGGTGGAGAACTGATCAGGAAACCACCTCCGCTTAGATCGCCGTAATAATTCAACGTCAGGCCCCAGAGAACAGACAGCTGCTGCTCGGGGGCATACAGCGTGACTCCATCAGCCCTGCCGACCGGTGTGCCGCTGAAGTGGCCTGGTCGAACACGAATATGCAGCCAACCCTGGGCAGGGGAATCCTCGACAAGATCGAGATGCATGATGCCAGGAGTACCGGCAAAGACTGATTGCCTGCAGAGTTCTGCCGCCGCTGTGGAGGTGATCTGCAGGCAGCGGTTCATCTGGATGGCTCCCATTGACTCAACGCTCAATGATTGACCATGAGCAAAAAAACAAGCTAATCGATCTCTCCCGGCTAAAGATGATTCCAACCGCAAGCGGAGCCATGGCGGAGGAATCCAGGGGGTTACACCGCTACCACCAAAGGATCATGGCGAGTTTCAAAGTCACGTTGATCAATGAGCATGAAGGGCTCAACCAGACCATTGATGTGCTGGAAGATCAATACATCCTCGATGCTGCAGAGGAGCAAGGTCTTGACATTCCCTATTCCTGCCGAGCTGGGGCCTGCTCCACCTGCGCGACCAAACTGACCAGTGGCAGCGTTGATCAGGTAGACCAGAGTTTCCTGGACGATGACCAGATGGAGGCTGGATTTGTGCTTGCCTGCGTCGCTTACCCGCTGTCAGACTGCGTCATCAAGACCCATGCGGAAGAGGAACTGTATTGAGTTCCATGAACAACACTCAGGCAGGTGCCAAGAGATCGGCCATCTCCCATCAGCGGCGATGGGCCGGGCAGCCGCATCATGAGTACCTGATCTGAAGCAATGAATCTGCCTGTTCCAGGCCTGGGGGCAGCCCTGCTGATCGCATCCACCGCCCTGGCGCCTCGGCCACTTTCAAGTCTGCCGGCAAGCCTGCAGCCATTGGTCAAAGCCCTGCAGAAGCATGGATTCCGGATTCGTATCGAGCTTCCCCCTGTGAAGCTCTCCTATGGCCTCTATCAACCAAAGCAGCGAACGATCTGGGTTTCGCCCCTGGCTTTCGAACTTGGCATCGGTCGACAAACCTTTGTACATGAAGCAGTACACGCCGTGCAGAGTTGTTCAGATGGCGTGATGAAACCTCTGGGCTGGAAAGTTTCAACACCAGGGATTGTGATGTCCGAGATCAATCGCCGTCTGCAGAGCGGTTATCCACTCAAATCCAGGGCCATTGAAAAGGAGGCCTTTGCAATCCAGGGGTTACCGGATGCGGAAGAAAGATTGATCAAAGCGTTGCGTGAACGCTGCCCTGTCAAAAGCAGCTGAGCCGTTGCACAGGTTTGCAACCTCAAGGGAGTCAGACGTCAGTGCTGAAAAGAGCTGAGCTGAGCAGGGTCAATCAGTGAGGGCAGTGCCTTGCTTACGATTGCTGCCGCAACAGCCCGGTCAGCCATCTCAGTGATTCAAAAGCAGCGTCGTCTCCTGTCCCTGATCAGGATCCTTGTGATCATTGCCCTGTTCGCGGCAGCGGTGTACCTGATTCAGCTCTATGGAGTGAGCCATCTACGTGCACAGGTGCACAGCATGGGGGTCTGGGCGCCACTGGGAATCATTCTGCTGCGCTTCATCAGCATCGTTATTCCTGCGCTCCCGAGCACGGCCTATTCATTGCTCGCTGGCGCTCTGCTGGGATTCCAGCAGGGGATTGTTGTGATCATTGTTGCTGATCTATTGGCTTGCTCCACGGCCTTCTTCCTTTCTCGACGTTATGGCCGCTCACTGGTGGAAAAACTTGTGGGGCAGCGATTCATGTTCAGAGTTGAAAAACTCAGCAAGCGTCATCTGGAGAAAAATTTCTTCCTGATGACAGGATTCCTGATGACCGGATTATTTGATTTCGTCTGCTACGGGGTTGGCCTCACAAACATTCGCTGGATTCGATTCGCACCTGCATTGGTGATCAGCATTGTCCTGTCTGATCCGCCAATTGTGGCCCTCGGAGCAGGTTTACTCGATGGCGGCAAAATCATTCTCGGCTTCGCCTTGATCGGGGTCCTCGGACTGGCCATCGTCACTGGACTTGTGCAGCAAAGGGGCAGACAGAAAGAGCTGATCTGAGCCCCTGCCCCTTGAAATCCCCTGGAGTTCAGTCTGCTGAGTCTGCTTCTGAATCCTTTTTCACAAAGCGCATCAACCCCCAGCAGAGGCGTCCCTCACGACCACCATCAATCCAATGGCCGAGTCCGGTCTCCATGCGGCTGAGGTAGTCGGGGCTGATTTTGGCGGCAAGCTCGTCATGGCGGCCCTTGAGTTCCTCCCGCACGCGGCTGTAATGCCTGACCAGCATCTCTGTCCGCTCAAGCCAGGCATCCCTGTACATCCCAGATGAATCAGCCCAGTCTCGATAGGACTCTGGACTGGCCAGATCAGCAAGGTGAATGCGATCGAGAATCGGCTGCAGCGCAGCAGGGTCAATACCATCACAGGCCATCGGATCCGTCAGCACGAAAACTCCCCCTGGCTTGAGCAACCTGGAAACCTCCTGCATCACCCGGGGGCGATCACCGGAATGCAGGATGGCGTCCTGACTCCAAACAAGATCTGCGATTCCGTCAGCAAGGGGCACATCTTCAAAAGAAGCGTCATGGACGGTGATCTGGGAATCAAGCCCCTCTGAAGCATTGAGAGAACGATGTCGGGTGTTCTCCACGGCGGAGATATTGATGGCATGGACCGTCGCCTGCCATTGCTTGGCAATACGCCTGGCGGCACCTCCATAGCCTGAACCAAGGTCCACGACAGTGGCATTGGCCGACGGTTGACCAGCAAGGTCCATTAAGGCCTGAACTGTGCGTTGGCTTGCCTTGGCAATGGCCTCGTCTTCGGTTTTATAAAGACCTATATGTATATCTTCACCTCCCCAAGTCTCTGCGTAGAAGAGATCAGCATCACTGCTGTCGTAATAACTGGCTGCGACTGAAGCGGCTGAGGAAGATGAAGAAGGCATGAAAAATAGGTATCGCGATAAAATTCAGATCATTCCAATCATTCAGATCACCGCACAACAGGTGGATCCGCTGGATCATCTTCAAAGTGATAGGCCTTTTCAGCCACGTGTACGTAGAAGTCGGGGTCTTCATGGCCAAGCGTGTAATCACCAAATGTGGTGATCTTCTGGAATCCAACTTCACTCAACAGACGGCGGACATAGCTATGCCTGAGAGGGAACATATTGAGATGATAAGCACTGTTATCACTGAAAGAATAACGGAAACGCGCTAAACCCTCGTCAACGTATTCAGGCTCAACTTCTACGTCTTTACCGCAATACACCTTGCCCTTACCTGAGCGGGTCGCCACACCATTATCAAGCAATCGATCATAATTACGATGGTCAAGAATAAGAACACCGTTATGCTTCAACACGGCGTAATATTCTGCAAGTGACTTGCGGCGATCACGTTCAACGAACAGATGGGTAAAGGAGTTACCAAGACAGATCACGGCATCAAATTCACCATGGACGTCTCTATTGAGAAAACGCCAGTCAGCCTGAGTCGTGCGTAGAAGCTGATCCTTTTCACGAGCGTTGTGAAAAGCCCTGGCAAGCATATTTGGATTGCCATCAGAGCTCACAACATCAAAACCCTCCTGCAGCAGACGGATCGAATGAAAGCCCGTTCCTGTAGCTACATCTAGAACTGATTTCGCACCATGCTCCCTAAGGATCTTGATGAAGAAATCACCCTCAGCTTCAGCCCTCGCATCCCAATCAATCAGACGATCCCAGCGATCTGCAAACTGCTCAACATATTCCTGTTGATAGTGATCTGTTTCTCTTACGGATTCTGGTGCTTTGCCGAATTTTTGAACATCGTCTTGACGTGATGAATGTGGATGCTGAGTTGAAGTCATACGCAACCAGTCCTTTTGAGTATTGAAGAAGTACTATGCCGTTATGATTTCAAGACAAATAAATAAGCCTGAAACGACATTGCACTGGAAAAGTTGAATATTTGGTTATTCAACCCCAAACACTTTAACATATCAATAACTTTTGCTGTCAGCAGATCATTTATTTCTCAAGAGCCTAAAAGCTCAAGAACAGTACATTTACCTCCAGATCCATACCTGGAACAGCGGTTCTGGCGAATTGGCCAGTGTTTGCAAATCACAATTCGGGCAGCAAATGATCAGTCCTGTTACGGCGTTGCATAGGCTGTGAGTCTGTGGATGTCGGACATGGCGCCTCTCATCGACATTGACAGCCTCTGGAAGGTGTTCGGCGAGCGTCCTGAGCTGGCCCTGGAAGAGCTTCTCAATGGTGCTGACGAAGACGAACTGCATGTCCGCACAGGAGCTCGGGCGGCTGTAAGGGACGTGTCCCTCTCGATTGAAGCGGGCGAGATCTTTGTGGTGATGGGCCTTTCCGGTTCAGGCAAATCAACCTTGCTGCGCATGATCAATGGTCTGATCCAACCCACGGCGGGAAGGCTGTCTATTTCCGGAA
>DASCPR010000132.1:0-3596 GCA_036012625.1 Prochlorococcaceae cyanobacterium Fu_MAG_50 | reverse complement strand
CCAAGCCTTGTAGTTGCTCCAACTGGTTTGGTTGGGTCGTTGATCATCCAGTGGCGGCGGAGTCTGGAAGTTTGGATAATTCTGCTCAATCTCATCACGCAGTGTTGTTGATAGATCGCTCCATGTTGCAAGGCGCATGCCAGCGGCATCAAAGATCAGTTCACCGCCTTGGTTTCCCATCTTCATCCATGGTTCCCATTGAGATATGCGGTTCCAGGCAATACAGATGTCGCTGACTCTTGGGCTTGCTTGATCGGTGAGATCCTGTTCAGAAAGGAAGAAATCAAACATCTCCAGAGCGTGATAGTGCTTCAGCTTTTCGAAGCCTTCCATGTCTGCCATTGGATTGTCATAGAAAAGTGGAATCTGATAGCTAAGTAGAATTCTTCCATTGCATACTCTGCCTTCAAACCCCTGCTGTCTTGGCAAAATTGGCCGGCTATTGGCGGGATCGTTGGCTACATGGAAGACCGGAACACATTCACCAGTCCAGGGATTTTCCCATTGTCTTAGTATTGCATTGGAAACGGGATCAAGAAAAAGCATCACCTCCTTGGAAAACATTCGAAAGCCAACGCCTTTCTGTTCACTTTTATGGGTTTTGGTGGTTCGAATATTCATCCCTTCGATATTGAAGAGATGGCGATCCGGCTCTTCGGGAATATGGCTGTAGACTCTGCCCTGCCAAGCATAAATGGTGCTCTCCCCATCAATTATTGAGCTAAATATCTTGCGGGTGGCGATCAGTCCATCCTCAGGCACATCAAGCTTTAATCGACCTCGCTGATTTGCTGCATGGGCCATCAAAAAAACCGCATTAACCACGTTTTGATTGATAATAGCCAACCCGCTCACGCCTGCCTTGACTTGAAAGAGTTCTCACGGGGCTTTTTTTGATGATCCGATCCGCCCCAGGATCTGAACGAAACCAGGAACATCAGCTTGCCGCTGCAACAGTTCATTCTGTTGCTATTGGTTTGTTGTTCCAAGGATTTTCCAGGGAGGTCAACAACAGCATCGACCGAAATTGGTTGCAGAGGCTTTAAGGGATCTGCTTTGGGTGTAGGCCCTGATGTCCAGACCTTCCCATCAAAAAGCCCCGCTGTACGGCGGGGCTTTTCTTTATCGTTTTCCCCCTCTGGCGGTGACGACTTTTTGTTTTCGTCCTTCACCGCTGACCATAGGTTCCTGCAGCTTCAGCAGAAAAGCATTGGCCCTGATCAAGGCCAGATGTGAACTTGATCACAGGGCCCCGTAGGATGCTCCGCGCCGTTCTCTGCTCCGCATGGCCAACCTCGACCAGGCCCCCAGCCGCAGCATGCCCAACCTGCTCCATATCCTGCCTGCCTTCGCCGATGAATCCGAGCTGAGGCTGAACACGATCGTTGAGTTGAATTCGAACACGATCAATAAATACGAATTGATCACTGAGTCCGGCCATCTCAAGCTCGATCGCGTCGGCTATTCATCCCTGGCCTATCCCTTTGCCTACGGCTGTATCCCCCGCACCTGGGATGAAGATGGCGATCCACTTGATATCGAGATTGTCAGCGTCACGGAGCCCCTGGTTCCAGGCTCGATTGTTGAAGCCAGGATCATCGGCATCATGACCTTCGATGATGGCGGCGAGGTGGATGACAAGGTGATCGCTGTGCTTGCCGATGACAAGCGCATGGATCACATCACCAGCTACGAGCAGCTTGGTGAGCATTGGCTCAAGGAGACCCAGTACTACTGGGAGCATTACAAGGATCTGAAGAAGCCAGGCACCTGCCGCGTCAATGGTTTCTTCGGTGTGGAGAAAGCGGTGGAGATCATCAAGGCCTGCGAAGCCCGTTACCTCAGCGAGATCGACCCAAAGCTGGTTGATTGATCGGGCTGAGTCACTACGGCAAAGGGTGAAGCCCAGGGCTTCTCGGCGGAAAGGCTGCTTTTTCTCTCGCCAATGCTTAGTTTGAGACAAGTGAGTCCATTTCGTCTCGTGGCGAGTCTTCCGCGTCACTCCTGTGCCCTTGCTGTGGCTTCTCTTTTGGCGTCGGGGGGGCTCTTCCCCTCGATGGTTCAGGCCTCGATGGCTGAGGACTCCAGAGTCAATCCAGCGGTGGTCAATCCAGCGGCAGTTGAGCCAGGGGCAGTGACAGTGGCTGTGCTTGATCCCGTGGATCCACCAGTGGAGACCAAGGTGGTGCTGGTGCTGAGTCGCCGTGAGATCTCAGTGATGCGTGATGGGCAGCGCTTCGGTCCATGGCCTGTTGCCATTGGTGATCCCCGCACACCCACCCCAACGGGTGTCTATCAGGTGCAGAACATGCAGGTGAACCCCAAGTACCAGAGCACCAAGACGGGCAAGGTCAATGCCACCATTGGTGTCAAAAGCCCCCTCGGTGATCGCTGGATCGGCTTTCTCCAGAATGGGCCTAATCAGTTCGGTATCCATGGCACACCCTGGCCCCATTGGGTCAATGTCAGGGGTGCCGTGAGCAATGGCTGCGTGCGCATGTTGCATGCACACGTTCGTCAGCTCTACGACATGGTGGATGTGGGGACCCCTGTGGAGATTCGCCGCTGACGGATCTTCAGTTTGAGATCGATCTCAGCTTGAGATGGTGCGGTGGTGAGTTGATCTGATCTCTCCTCGCCGCTCAGGCCTCAGGCCTGACTTCAGCAAAGATTTCGGCAAGAATCTCGCCGGCACCCTGGGCTCTCAGGGCCAAAGCCAGGTCCGTGCCAATGGCTTCACAGCTTGAACAGGTGCCGCGGCGTTGATCACGGATCAGCCTTTTCCCGTCCAGGCTTGCCACCATTCCTGTGAGCACAAGCTCATCGCCTTCGATGCTGCTGTTGACTCCTATCGGCACCTGACAGCCCCCTTCCAGCTCCCGCAGGAAGGCGCGTTCCGCCAGACAGCGCTGACTCGTGGGGGTGTGCTCCAGGGTTTTGATGATTTCAAGCACTTCTGGCTTGCCTTCAACGCTTTCAATGCCCAGGGCTCCTTGGCCAACGGCATGCAGGGAGATCTCACTGGGAATCAACTGATGGATGCGATCGCTGAACCCAAGCCGGCTCAGGCCTGCAGCGGCGAGGATCAGACAGTCGTACTGGCCGGAATCAAGCTTTTCCAGGCGTGTGATCACGTTGCCGCGCACATCCTTGAACACCAGATGGGGATAGTGGTGCCTGAGCTGGGCAAGGCGTCTTAGGGAGCTTGTGCCAACAACGGCCCCTTCCGGAAGTGTGGCGAGTTTGTACTCTGCGTTCTTCGCATTCACCACCAGAGCGTCTGCAGGGTCCTCCCGTTCGGTGATGCAGCCGAGCATCAGCCCTTCAGGCAGGTTGGTCGGCAGATCCTTGAGGGAGTGAACGGCGATGTCCGCATGCCCCACGAGCATCTGGGCTTCCAGCTCTTTGGTGAACAGACCCTTGTCACCGATCTTGGCCAGTGCCACATCCAGAATCTTGTCTCCCTGGGTGGCCATTGCCTCCACGGAGATGCTGAGACCAGGGTGTGCTTTCTCCAGCTCTGCCTGCACCCAGTTGGTCTGCACCATGGCCAGCTGGCTTCTGCGGGAGGCGATGCGCAGTTGGGTGAGGGCCAT
>DASCPR010000131.1:0-5797 GCA_036012625.1 Prochlorococcaceae cyanobacterium Fu_MAG_50 | reverse complement strand
AGTTCAATCCAGCGGTGGGCGGTCGCCAGATCAACGACAGGTGGTCTGCCGCTGTTGAGCTGCCTTTCGAGGCGTCCGGTCTGTCGAACGATGGTCTGAGGGTCGCTTGCGGCAAGGGCTCCAACCGTTCCCAGTCCGGCATGGAGGAGCAGCGCCGCATCTGCAGCGGCCAGATCCAGCTCACAGACAAGTGCCGCCATCCCCCGCAGGCGCTTGAGATTTCGTGCTGTCGCCTGGCCCTTGATCACCCTGCTGAGCTGGGTTTCCTCCAATGCCATCAGTGCTTTCCAGGTGGTGATGCCCGCTGCCAGGAGCTGGGTCTGTTCATGGCGGAAGCTGGCGGGCAGAGATCCGAAGGGTTGGTCAGCCTGCATTGCGATCTGGAGGAAGCTGTTGCCGGAAGTCGCGGCTGCCTTCCGCAAGGATCACGGGCTCGCTGAGGCCGTCTTCAACGGGGACCAAACGGCGAATACGCACCTGAACCTTGGGGCTGGAACGGCCGCTGCTGCGAAGGTTGTCCACCAGCTGCTGCAGGCTGGGTTCAATCGCGTCAGGGTCCAGATCCGCAGGGGCCTGGGCCACCACCAGATCGTTGCTGTTATCGAAGACGATCTGAAGAGTCTCTGCGCCCTCAATCGCAACGTTGGGTTGGTAACTGAGGCCGAACGTCCAGAAGCTGATCGCCAGCAGAAAGGTGAAACTTGTCACCCCTATAAGTCGGAAGCGGAAGCCCCAGCCGGCCAGGAAGGCAACCAGGGTGATCACGGCCATCCCCAGGCCTGCCCAGGCGAGCCAGGTGATCAAGGTGTGGAGCAATTCGGGAAGCGTCATGGGCTGGTGATCTGCTGAGCATGTCCTTATATTGCGCGGGCTCCCGCAGAGGTCGAGGGAAGCGATGGGGGTGGATCTCAGATCCCTGTTGTCACGTCAATGGGCTCCGATTGGTCTTTCCCTCCTGGTGGGGGGGGTAGGGGCCTGGGTTGGTGCCGACCTGGTGGTGTCTTCGGTTGTCAACCGTCTGCGGCCGGAGCTGGAGCAACAGATTTCAAAACCCCTCGGGCACCAGTTGCGGATCGGTCCTTATCGAGGCTTGCGCCCCTGGGGAATCGAGATCGGTTCAACCCGTATTTTGCCTGGCCCCAGGGATGACTCGTCGGCAAGCCTGAGTGGGGCGACGATCAAATTTGCCCCCCTGGCGAGCCTGCGACGCTGGCGGCCTGTGGTCATTCTTGATCTGCATGGCGCCCGCTTGTCATTGCGTCGCAATCAACAAGGGGCTTACTGGGTTCCAGGCACCGCTTCCTCAGCTCCCCCACCTGAGCTTGATCTTGAGCTGGGACACTCCCAGCCAGCCCGGATTGATTTCGAACCTGCAGGCGTTTCGCTCCGGGCCACGACAAGGCTCAACCTGCAATTGGCGAACAGTGTTGTTGATGGAAAGGCAAAACTGACCCTTCCCGAGGGTGGGCGTCTGACCCTTGAAGGTCGTGGCCACTGGGATCAACCGGATTTTCTCGTTCGCACCCGTCTGGAGCAGATCAGGCTCAGGCCTCTTCAGGCACTGCTTCCAGGTCCCAAGCCTGTGGCGCTCCAGGGGCAACTTGGCGGTGAGATGCAACTCAGCCTTGCCAAGGGGCGTATGGCCTGTAAAGGAGGGATCAGTGGCGTCTCTCTGCAGATGCTGGGTGGTCCGTTCACGGAGACGCTTAGCTCTCCAGAAGCCAGGGTCCTCTGCAGGGGCGGACGGCTGAAAATCCCCAAGACGCAATGGCGCTATGGCAGCTGGAGGGCCTCCCTTGGCGGTGCTGTTCAGCTGAATGAGTCCTATCAACTTGATGTGTTGATCAGTGATCAGCAGCGGGATCTTCAGCTGCTTTCCAGGGTGCGTGGAACCTGGCATCAGCCCAGGTTGCTCCTGAATGGGCAATGGCGGCCCAAGGCTCCCCTTGATCCAACCGTTCCCGTCAAGTTTCAGGCCAGACTTCAGGCTGACTGGCGTGATACCAAGGCTGTCACAGCCGCGTTGGCTGAGCTGCAGGTGCAGGGGGCCGGCCTGGACTTCCTTGCCCATGGGCCCCTCTATCCAGAGCTTGGGGTCAAATCGCGGCAGTTGCAGCTGGGTGGCAGGGCGTTCAAGACCGTTCCGCTCCTGGCTGAACTGCTTGGCACCAAGTCCCCCGTCCGGGGCAGCCTTGAACTCAACGGCCCCAGCCTCAGTCCAAGTCTTCGCCTTGCCCTGGGCCAGCGGCACAATCCCTTGCTCAGGCGCTGGTCTCTCCAGGCCGGCTGGAGTGAGCAATCAGGCCTTCTCAAGCTTGGATCCTTCGAAAGCAAAGAGCTCAGGGCTGCGGCCCAGTTGCCCTTGAAGCTCAACAGAGCGGGGGTTCGCGTCGGTGAGCTGCAGGCTGATCTGAGCCTTGATGGCTTCCCTCTCAAACGCCTCGACGCGATTCTGGGCACAACCATGGGTGGATCCCTTTCGGTTTCAGGCCGGGTGACGGGTCCCCTGGATCGATTGAGCCCGGATCTGAACCTTGAGCTGGTGGATCCTGAGGCGGGGCGCCTGCGACTGCTTGAGGAATGGCGAGGCACGTTGACCGGAGTGGCTGGGGGGGGAGGCCGCCTGTTGATGGCCTCAGTCGGGTCGGTGATGCCCGGCACTCTGAGGGCCGATCTGGCTGCCAACTGGTTGCCCTCAGAGGTAACGATCAAACGTCGTGACGGACGGCTGACCCTGACGGGTTCCCCGGCTTTGTATCGCTGGCAGGCTGATGATTTCAGCCTCAACGGGATTGAGTTGGCCCTCCCCTCCACAGAGAGTTTTTGGGGGGCCTATGGCCGGATCAACGGCGAGGGTGAGCTTGGGCTCCAACCCCTTTCGATGCAGGGCCGCCTGATCGTCAACAATCCAGGCCTCTCGCGCCTGAGGCTGAGGCAGGCCATCCTTTCGGGGAACTATGCAAATCAGCGTTACACCCTCAGCGGCGAGCTGCTTCCCCCTGATACCGGACAGGTGACCTTCAAGGCGGATGGGCGTGTCTCGGGGCGGCTCAAGGCCCATAGCGAAGTTCGTGGCATCAGTGCCCGCTGGCTGCTGGCCACGGCCCTGAACATTCCTGAACTGCTCGAGGACTCAGCTCCGGCCCCAGGTCGTGCCGCAGATCTGGGCACACTGTTCATCAATACCTTCGGAGGGGCCCTGGATGGACAACTGCGTGCGCTGGCAAGGGCTAATGCGTCTCTGCTTCTTGATGAAAAGCTGAATCGGGAGTCAACATCCATCCATCTGGAGGATCTGCGCGGACAGATTGATGCCGTTGCTGATCTGAATGGACCGGCCCTGGATCGTCTTGATCTGGATCTCAAGGTTCGTGGGCACCTCTGGACGGAAGGCCAGGACGAGGATCAGGCCCTGATGGTGAAGCCCTTCGTGGCCACCCTCAGAGGACCTCTGCAGGGCGGTGATGGGACGTTCTCTCTTCTGCATCTGCCCTTCTCGCTTCTCGCCCTGGTTGCACCGGTTCCAGCATCGTTGCGAGGAGCTTTTGGCATGGAGGGGCGCTACAGCCTTGGCCATGGTCATCAGGATCTTGCGGCGAATCTGAAGCTTGAGGACGCCAGCCTTGGGACTTCATCCCTGCTGTTTGACCGTGGCGGCATCTCCCTGGTTAAAGATCGGCTGAACCTGGATCTGGCCCTGCGCAGCTCCGCCTCGAAGGAGCCGGTCACGCTCACCGGACAGGTCCCTCTGGACGCGGTTCAACCCCTTGATGTGCGGGTTGAGAGCCATGGAGATGGGCTGCGATTCCTGACCGGTCTTGCCGGTGACAATGTGGTCTGGAAGGGCGGTAGCACCGATCTGAAGCTGCTGTTCAGTGGCAGCCTTCATGCGCCCCAGGCCAATGGCTTCCTGGTGATGAAGGATGTGTCCTTCCTGGTCAGCGATCAAAGCATCAGCGGCCTCAAGGCCGCGATGGTGTTTGACTTCAGTCGTTTGGAGGTTCAGTCGCTTCAGGGGAAGATCGGTGCCAAGGGCAGTATTCGGGGCCAAGGGGCCATCGGATTGCTTCAGCCAACCCCGGAGAAGAAGCCGCTGGCCATTCAGATCAGCGATGCACGCATCAAAAGTCCTCTGGCTGATGTTCTGCTGACGGCCAATATTGATATCGGCGGAGCCCTGGTTAAACCTCGTTTTGGCGGTGAACTGCAGCTCGACAAAGGAACGATCTCGCCTCGCCGCTCGATGTTTGTGATGCCCAAGAAAGATCAGGCGGCAGACTCTGGAGCACTGGCTCGTTCAGGCGCGAAAAAGGCCTCTGCTCAGCATTCAGAAGCAACCCAGGTCAGTGCCAACACCCTTCTGGAGCAGAAGTGGGATTTCAACAAGCCCCTCGTCTTGCTCGGACCTGATGTTGAAGCAGCTTCCAGCCGCGCCATGAAGAAGGCGATGCCCAATTTCCCCTCGATCAGTTTTGACAATCTGCGCTTGCGTATGGGGCCTGACCTGCAGGTCATTGTTCAGCCCCTCGCCAACTTCCGAACCAAGGGCCTGTTGAGCCTCAATGGTGCTCTTGATCCAAGCCTGCAGGTCCGGGGGGTCGTCCAGCTTCTCAAGGGCCGTTTGAGTCTGTTCACCACAACTTTTCATCTGGATCGGAGGGCTCCGAATGTGGCCGTGTTCACCCCTTCCATGGGCTTGATCCCCTATGTCGACATCGCCATGAAAACCGAGGTCTCAGACAGCGTCAGTCTGGGCACAGGGACCAACACGGTGTCTTCCAATATCTTTGACACCAATGGCACTGGTGCTCTCGGGGCAGCTGGTCAGCTTCGTCTGGTCAAAGTGGTGGTGACGGTCGCCGGGCCTGCCGATCGCTTTGCTCAGCATCTCAAGCTCCGCAGCTATCCACCAATGCCCAAGGCGCAGCTGATGGCTTTGATCGGTGGCAACTCCCTGGCGGGGTTGTCGAACTCCGACGCTGGTGCCGCTATCGCCACGGCTCTTGGTCAATCACTGCTTTCGCCCATGCTCGGCACCTTCTCTGATGCGTTCAGTGAGCGGATGGAGATTGCCTTGTATCCCACCTATGTCTCGCCAGTGATTGATGATCGCAAGGAGCGGGTGTCTGGCCGTGTGCCACCACAGCTTGCCCTGGTGACCGATTTCGGAATGGCGATCACCGATGCATTCGATTTCTCGGTGCTGGCTGCACCCAATCGCAATGACATTCCTGCACAGGGAACTCTCACCTATGACATCAGTCCGAACCTGAGCCTGTCGGGATCCGTCGATACGCAGGGCACCTGGCAGAGCCAGATGCAGCTGTTCTTCCGTTTCTGAGTTGATGCCGTCTGAATCAACGCCGCCCGAACCAACGCAGCCTGATCCAACGCTGTCTGATCAGAGGCTGCCAAACAACACCGAAGTCAACAACACCGAAGTCAACAACACCGAAGTCATCGGCACCGAAGTCATCGGCGTTGATCTTGGTGGCACGGCCATCAAGCTGGCTCGCTTGGATCAAAAGGGACAGGCGCTGGCGGAAGCTGAGCTGATCACCCCTCAACCGGCCGTACCCGGAGCTGTGACCGTGGCTCTCTGCGCAGCGATTGAGCGCCTGGATCCGCACCACAAGGCCAAGCTTGTCGGTGTTGGTCTTCCAGGGCCGATGGATGCCTCCAGTCGGGTGGCCAGGGTCTGCATCAATCTGCCCGGATGGGTTGATGTTCCCCTTGCCGACTGGCTGGAACCACGTCTGAACCGGCGGGTGACCCTTGCCAATGATGGCAACTGCGC
>DASCPR010000130.1:0-2045 GCA_036012625.1 Prochlorococcaceae cyanobacterium Fu_MAG_50 | reverse complement strand
GGCAACGGCTCCCTGGTCTGGGCCGAACGAACCAGCAGGGTCCAGCTCAAGGGAGCGCCGCTGTCCGGGAGCACCGCCATCAAGCGGGGATCACGGCGCAGACTGGCCATGCAGCGCTGCAACGGCAGCACCACAACCCTTGCCTCACCCTGCAGCAACCATCTGAGCGCCTGCTGATCATCAAAGGTGAGTAGCTGAGATCGCAAACGCTGCAGTGAATCACGACTCTCAATACGCTCTGCCAGGGCCATCACCAGGCGCGGACTGCGAGGCAGCACCACACGGCCGCGCAAGTCTGGATCCAGCAACACCTGCCAGCCCTTGCTGGCCTCAGCTTTCCAGGCTTCGCCATGCTTGAACAGCATCACCCATGGACTCACACCTACCGGCATCACCCTTGCCGCCAGTTCGGAGCCAAGACTGGTGAGATAGGAGCGGGCCTGGTTATTGAGGCGACCTTCGAGGGGCGGGGCCTCAATCGGCTGCAGCGCATCAGTCGGCAAAGCTGTCAACCAGCCGTCAGTCATCGCCAGCAGCGCCGCCCCAGCTCTCAGCGCTTTGCCATAGGGCTCGGGTTCGGAAGCATCCTTGAGAGGGTGAAACTGCCAGGGAGCTGGAAGTGCACGACGCCAACGCTTGGGGAGGGTTTCCGCTGTTGCCCACAATGCAGGCGCAGCAGAAGAGCGTGCACAGCCGGCAAGCCCAGCCAAGCCAGTCAGCAATCCCAGGCGCAGAAGCTCTCGCCTGGACAGGGCTCTCGCTGGGATCAGGGATTGCACTGGGGTTGGCGTGCTCATGGCTGAGACCCTACGGGGCAATCACGGGCTGACGAGCCTTCCGTTGCCGCCAAATGATCCATGGCCCGATCACAGGCTTCCAGAAGTTCCTGAATGGATGCACCCCGCAGCTGTGCAAGCAGAGAAAGAGCACCGGCCCCAACTCCCTCCTTGACAAAGCCAAGCTCATAATCCCTGAGCCGGGAGTGACGGCTTGCTTCAAACCTCAGGCCCGTTGCCAGTCCTTTGAGCTGCACACCGAAATGGTTCATGGTTCGATCCAGCAGGCCACCAAGGGCCCCCGATCGACCCTGGCAACGATCTGACTCCGCCGCCAGCCAGGCCGTGGTGCCAAGACACACACCTTCTGCCAGTTGCTGTCGCCCGGTCTGACCCTCAGCAGCCAGCGCAAGGGCTAACACCGCCACCATCTGACTACCACCGCCTAAAAGAACCGGTTGATCCGCTTCCATCGCACCAAGCAGCAGACCTGCCGCCAGGGCCTGGAACGGATCACCCACTGCTGCGAGAACGGACTGGGGGGAGGGCTGAATCGGGAGTTGCGCAGCACGCAGCCCCCGCTCCACCAGGGACTGCTTCAGGTTCATGGGAGGGATGCGAGCACTGCCGCTGATCAGATCTGCCACTGACAGCCCCAACCCAGTCAGAACAGCCTGGGCCGTAGTTGTTCCCCCCGGGACACATTCCGCCAGCAGCAGAGGCCCTCTAAGGCCTTTGCCAAGCCTCCAGCCCCGCTGCCAGAGCACCTGAACGCGTTTCAGATCCATCGCCTGCCCCGAACTCAGGCAGGCAGCGGGGCCTCGGTTGGCTGGTTCAAGGCGCAGATGGGGGAACTGCGGTGCCAGGGGCAGACCCGCCGCCGCCACAAGCGGGGTCAGGCCAAGCCATTCGGCAGCGACTCTGCTGATCAGTGCTGGCGAGACGCCCGCAGGCAACGGTGGCAGCGGCCAACGCCTCTGCCTGCCTGGTCCGAAGAGCAGCAGCTCAGCATCCGCCAGAGCCGTGAACCGTCGCGCCGCCGCCGTGGCCCCCGCAGCGGAGATGCCTTCAACTTCGGCTGTTGCCGTTCCAGCCAGAACCAAAAACAGCGTCACGGCTTGATCAGGCTCTTGCCAGGGTGTCAACCAGGTGCGAAGAACGTCATCGCTGCAACCTGAGCCGATGACAGTGCATCCCATCGCCAACGGCTGAGGCCTGGATGCTGCAGACGACTCAGAGTGGATCAAGGGCAACAAGACCTTGGAGTGC
>DASCPR010000129.1:0-28387 GCA_036012625.1 Prochlorococcaceae cyanobacterium Fu_MAG_50 | reverse complement strand
GCCAGGGACCAGTCGGCCTGATAGACCGTCATGCCGTGGAAGCGCAGTGGATGATTGACACTGATCTCTTTCAGCTGCCCACTGCTCTGTCCGGGCTCATGGAGTTCCAGCTGGGAGTTGAACTGCTCCGCTCGCCCTGCAGGGTCTCGCTGAACCGCAAAGCTCTTGAGGGTCAGGGTCAGCTGGTTGCTGCCATCCAGGTTCAACAGGTCCAGGGATCGTTCAGGGGTCAGATAGCGCTCCAGTCGCGTTCCCCCCAGAACTCCCCATAGGGACCCAACCATCAGCAGCACGAGGCCGCCATGGACCAGTAGCGGACCGACACGGCCGATGGCACCCCTGCGTGCGGCCAGACGTTCTGGATGGCGTTTCACCTGCCAGCCATTGGCTTGGAGATGGTTCGCAAGTGTCTCAAGATCTTCTGTCGCTGCTGGGGTCTGGATGGTTTCAGCAATGGCCAGTTTGCAGAGCTGGCGAGGCTCGCGGTAGTCGATCCAGCCCATGGCGGCCTTCAGGGCAGGCCATTGCCGTCGCCAGCTGCAGAGGATCAGGGCAAGGCCCAGCAGCAGCAGCAGGGCCAGAAACCAGTCACTCGAATAAACGTGATCCAGCTGCAGGCGCAGCAAGATTCCGCCCTTGATTAAACCGAGCCAGGGATGGTCGTTGTAGCGCTCCAGATAGAACCCACGGTCCTCTCCCTGGGGAATGGCCGTACCGAGCCCGCTGGCAAGGGCAATCAGCAGCAGCAGCACAATGGCCAACCGCAGGTCGGAGATCACGGCCATCACCCGCCGCAACATCTTCATGGTTCAGATCCAGCGGGACAGAAGGCTGAGCATCCCTGCAACCACTAGCACTGCGCCACTCAGCGGTGGGATCAATCTCCCCACCGGACGCAGAGCCAGCAGTTTCGGCACACTTGCTGCGGCGCTGCCTGCAAGCAGCAAGGGAACCACCTGACCCATGCCGAAGCAGGTCAGCATCGCGACCCCAAGAAGGGGTTGACCACTCTGGGCGATCCAGGCAAGCAGAACAGCGAGAACCGGGGTGGTGCAAGGAGAGGCAGCCAAGCCAAAAGCCAGACCAGCGGCCACGGGCCCGAGGGGTGCCGGAACCCGCCGCCGCCAGCCCTCCGGGTCTGGACCTGCAGGTAGGCGGATGGGCAGCAGGCCGAGAAGGTTCAGGCCCATTGCCACGGCAAGGATGGCCACCAGGGTGGGCACAACGGCTGGGAGCTGACCGTAGATGCGTCCGACCAAGCCGCTGAGAGTCCCCAGCAGGACAAGGGATACAACGATCCCAGCGCAGAAGGCGAGGCTTCGCTGCCAGGGACTCTGCCTGTCTTCGAAACCAGCGAGATAGGCCAGGGTGACGGGCAGCAAAGATAGGGAGCAGGGGCCAAGACTGGTCAGCAGCCCACCGATGAAGACCAAGGCCAGGGTGAGCGGGCCCGGATGGCCTAGGGCATTGCTTAGCAGCTGCTCGCTTGTGCGGGCCAGATCGGAGAGAGTCAGGGCCAGATCAGCGATGGGCAGCAGCGGCAGAGCCGGATGGAATCCTGATTCTCAGCCTATCGACTGACGATCCAGACGTTTGAGCCGACGCTTCAGTAACCCTGTGGACTCCAGGGAACAGCGGATCAGCAGACCGGCAATCAGCATGCTCGAGAGCAGGGAATTGCCTCCGTAGCTCACCATTGGTAGTGGCAACCCGGTGGTTGGCATGGCCCCTGAGGCAACGGCCACGTTCATGATCGCTTGCCCGACAAGAAGTGTCGTGCATCCGATGGCGACAAGACGAGCCTGATTACTGCGGCAGCTCAGGGCCACTTTCATGCCCAGGAAAGCCAGCAGCATCAGGAAGAGCAGCAGCATCAGTGAGCCGGCAAAGCCGAATTCCTCAGCGAACACGGCATAGATGAAGTCAGTGCTCTGGATCGGCAGGTATTGCAATTTCTGAGTGGAGAGCCCGAAGCCCTCGCCAAACCAGCCTCCGGAGCCGATGGCCAGAAGACTCTGAACAAGTTGGTAGCCATCACCCATCGGGTCTTTCCAGGGATCCAGAAAGGAGATCACCCGCAGGCGTTGGTATTCGTTGATTGCAATGCTTGCCGTGCCCAGCAATCCCCCCGCCAATGCTGTGGTCAGCAGAAAACGAAGCCGCACTCCTGAGGCAAGGGCCATCAGCCAGAGCAGCAGGCCAGTCAGGGCGGCTGTGCTCAGGTTCGGTTGCTTCAGGATCAGCAACAGCAGGATGCCGAAGCTTGTCAACCAGAGCAGTTTCTGATCGATCCTGGTGCGTTGCCAATGGGCGAAGAGGTTTGCGGCCTGAAGAACAACAAAGGGTTTGACCAGTTCCGATGGTTGGATCTGAAAGGGGCCCAACACCAGCCATCGACTGGCCCCATTGACAGTGCTGCCGATGATCAAGGTCGCAGCGACCAGTCCACAACCAAGCCAGAGTGCTGGGCCTGCCCATTGCAGCCATTTGCGCAGACTCGTTGATATGGCCAGAGCGAAGAGGCTCCAGCTGGCCAGGAGCCAGATCAGCTGTCGTTTGATGTAAAAAGCCCCGTCTCCCATTTCCCTTGAGGCAACCCACCAGCTCGCTGATCCCAGGATCATCAGCCCGGCAAGAGTCCAGATGCAGATCAGAGTGAGTAGAAGCCTTGCCTCAGAAGGCCACAGGGCCCATTGCAGGGGCAATCTGCGTTGCAGAAATGTCTGCCCTTTCTGATCAGTGGTTTCCTGCCCTCGTGTTGAGCGCTGCCGTCTGGGGCGACTCCTGCGAGACGAGACGGCGGAACTACTCAAGGGAGGCGATGATCGATCAGTAGGCCCATTGAGCCGTCTGAAAAGCACTTTGCCAAGGGATGATGTCAACAAAAAACCCGGTCATTGACCGGGTTTGGATAAAACACAACTCACTGATGAGTTCCTGGGATTCAATTGCCCACATTCACGTACTTACGACCAGTGCAAAGCTCAACTTTCAAGATCTTTCCGCCTTGCTTCATGATCCGCTGTTGTTCAGCAAACCAGCTGTCGTAAGGGACCCACTTGGTGAAGAAGGTGTTCTGAAGCTCCCGTTGGGTACGTACCTTTTCAGGGCACGGAATGCAGGCAGTGATTTTGAAGAGGCGCATACAAGCTCAGTACGGTTGTGATCAGTCGATAGTGAAACGGATCAGTTGCCGAGCCCGGAGCAGATGTAATCGAAATAGACACCCATCTCACGACCGGCATCGGCGCCAACCAATCCTGCGGTCACCTCTTTCATGGCCTGAATGGCTTGCACGGTGGCACCGATGGGAACACCCAGGGAGTTGTAGGTCTCTTTGAGTCCGTTCAGTACACGCTCATCAAGAATTGAGGTGTCACCGGCGAGCATCGCGTAGGTGGAATAGCGCAGGTAATAGTCCAGGTCTCGAATGCAGGCAGCGTAACGACGGGTGGTGTACATGTTCCCGCCCGGACGGGTGATATCCGAGTAAAGCAGGGCCTTAGCTACAGCATCTTTAATGATGGTGGAGGCGTTGGCACTGATTGTGGCTGCTGCACGAACACGTAGTTCGCCACTGGCGAAATACTGTTCGAGATTGGTCATCGAAGACGTATCCAGATAAAGGCCCTGGACATCTGACTTGTTGATGACGTTGGTGATGGCGTCTTGCATGGATCCGTGAGAGGGGCGTGAGGTCGGGAAATTGACTTTTGGTTCAGGCCAGAGCGCCAACCACGTAGTCGAAGTAGAAACCTGCTTCCTCGGCATCGGAACCGGTGAGGAGGCCCATGGCAACGGTCTTCATCTCACGGATGGAGTCCGCCAGGGCTTCGAGAGGAGTCCCTAGGGAGCGATACAGCTCACGGGCACCGATCACCCCGATCTCTTCGATCGGAGTTACATCGCCAGCCACCACTCCATAGGTGACCAGACGCAGGTAGTAATCCATGTCGCGAAGACAGGTGGCAGTCATCTCTTCGCCGTAGGCATTGCCCCCGGGAGAGATCACGTCAGGTCGCTTCTGGAAAAGCTGGCCGCCTGCCTGCTTCACGATGCGCTCTCGGCTCTCACTGAGAACCTGAGCTACGCGCAGGCGACGCTGACCGCCTGTCACGAAGGTTTTGATCTGGTCGAGTTCGCCAGGGCTTAGATAGCGGGCCTCGGCATCCGCGTTGATGATCGAGTTGGAGACGATGCTCATGCAGTTCTGCCTCGAAGCAAGCGGCCGCCCGTAGGAGACCGATATCCGGTGGGTGATTTGGGTGATCCCGTGCGGGACCGTGCTTCAGATTAGAAGCTGTTTGATGTCTCGATAGAGCTCGGCTGGGAAATGCACAACAGTTGTTGTAACAACAACTGTTGGCTGCAGAGAGCCTCTTGACATCGATGCGACTGATTGCTCAGACGTGAGCTTATTCTGGGTCAATGCAGCGCCCACTCAGGGCCGTGGTAACAGTTCTTTACGGCGGCTGATATGTCGAAAGTCCTTCCCTTGCAACAGTTTTCCCCAAAAAGCTTGCCTAACTCCTGCCTGTTGCCAACTTAATCGAGCAAGACTCATAATATATAAAAAACTGTTATTGATCTCTTTGAAATGCCGAGGATCTGAGCATTCCCATGCTTATGGTTTCGCTCTGGTGATCGGCGCCTTTCCCTCAGCATCCGCATGCCGCCAATGCTGAGGAATCATCCCTGATTTGGTTGGTATTCAGATCGAGCTGTCCGGGTGTGGCGTCAGCCCTGCATTGCCCCCATAGAGAGAAGCGGTTCTCTGGACAGTGGATTGAGCCACGCCATCCTTGGTTTCCATGCCTTCCAGGCGTGGCACCTGATTGGTCTCCACAGCGAGAAGTTCGCGACGAAGATTCATCAGGGCCTGGACTGCAGCACTCTGGCCATGACCGGCTCGTGTGATCACAAATTGCGTGACTTCCTGGGGTGTGGCTGCACGTCCAAGCAGGGCGAGGGTTGCCGCTGAAGCTGCACGCAGGGGAGGCATTTTGGCCAGACGATTCTGGAAAGCCTCACTCATGGCCACTGACTCGACGAAACCGTTCACAGTCAGTTGACCATCCCTGAGCAGAGACTCGGCATTGGTCAGCCGCTCATCTTCAAGGGGGATGCGGTTGAGCATCTGCCTGTAAATCCCATCAAGGACTTCACGAATTTCTGTTTGCCATCTTCTTGAACGAGACGACAACGTCAGGGACCCTTGATTCAGTTCAAGGGGCGCGGGGAGTCCGGCTCGTAGGTTGAAGCCAACCGCATCAGAGCTGGCAAGGGCTTGATCCATTCTGGCGCCTGGGATCTCACCCTGATCCAGGATGACGCTGAAGTCGCTCTGAGCCAGGCCCACCTTGGCGGCCCATGTCGGTGCTTCGAATGACCTGGTGGGAGCGGCTGGGTCACGAAGGCTTCTTCGTGTCGGCTGCAGGGAAACTCGGAAGTCAGAACCCTTGTCTGCTGATTTCTGAGCTGCGCTCTTGATCAGCTTGGCCCATTGCTCAGCTGGTGGCGCTTCACTGAGCTTGACTCTCCAGCCGCCGCGAATCCCTGGCCGGCGGTCGGGAAGATTCCTTGGGGTGAGGTCGGCGGTGGTGCGCAGCTTGTCCTGTCGCTGCGGTTCAGGTCGTTTGGCAAGGGTGTAGTCCGCGGCTTCCTCTGCCAGGGGTCTGCAGAGGGTCGGTGCCCTGCGGGTCATCAGGTCGTTTGGAGTGATGAAACGCTCGTAGGGAACCGTGTCTTCTCCGAAGCATTTGTTGTATTCCCGACCGTTGATCAGGGCTTCAACGACTCCGTAGAAGCCGTGGCGGGCGGCAGTGTCAAAAAGTCCATCAATCTCCCAGCGCCCGAAGGTGGGGCGGCCCAGAAGGCGACGATGCATCACTTCGATGGCCTTGACGATATAAAGATCACTCCAGTAGCGACGACGGAAGGCCTCGGAGCTGGCCACTTTCAGAACAAAGTCTCTGAGGTTGATATCGCCGTTCTTCAGTCTGTTCTCTTCAGCCTGGAGTCGTTCGCCTTCATAGCCGGCGTTGCCCAGAACCTGGACGTAGACGGCATTGATAACAGCCTGGGTACTCGCTTCCGTCATGCGGATGCTTGGCAGACCCCCTCGTTGGGATTTGACATTGCCCCCGGTGGCGATCTGCTGCAGACGAACGACCTTCGGACCTACCTTCCTGGGCCGACTCCCACGGAACTGGGGACTGGCCATCTGACCAGGCTCGGCCATGCCGTTGCCGATAAGCAGGCGCCGACTGTCGTAGCCGTAGGGTGCTGGCCTGGTGGCCACGGATGCTGTTCCGGAAGGGAAGATGGCTCCGAATTGATTGCCGACAGGGTCATTGCCACCTCCGTAGACATGCTGATCGTTGAGGGGTTGGCGGTAGGAGGCGTAGAGCGTGATGTACTGGGGTGCACCATCAAATGGGGCACTGAACAGGAAGAGCTTTCGATTCGATCCCCAGCCGGCACTTTCCTGGGCTTCTTCGCCAATGTCACGCAGATAGGGAACGGTCTGCTCCCCGAAGATCTGGGCGTATTCCTTCGAATTGACCAGCACATCAACCAGGCCGTTGAGGCCCTGTTCGCTGACGATGGAGAAAGCTTTGCGGAACTCCTCAAGTGAGCTGATCCCTCTGCCGAGGAAATGGCGATAGGCCAGTTCAACGACCTTACTGTTGACGTAGGGGTCAAAGAATTGCTGCCGGTATTCCTTGCTGCGACCTAGAGCCCTGATGAACTCCCGCATCGAGATCTTCCCCTGGGCAACCTGGGTCGCTTCGACAGGAGCTGGGGTCTGTGAATATCCCTTGGCGATATCCCGTTCAAACACCTGGCGATAGGCCGCTCTGATCACCCCGGCTTTTTCCGTGCCAGAGAGCCCGGGAGCCATGTTGAAACGCTGGGCCCCCTCAGAGGCAAGGGCGTAGATGGCAGGTAGTTGTAATCCCTGTTGAACAGTGCTGCCAAGACGCTGACGGCTGCTGGGGGTTGGCACAGCCAGTTCCTTCAGCAGCACGTTGAAGCACTGGACGGTGAGGCGACGGGCTTCGGGGCGATCCCGCAGCAGCTCAGCGGCTTCCGCTCGCATTTCCTGAAGGGCCACATTGGTGGCCAGAAGGGAGCAACCTTTCTCAAGAAGATCCCTCAGGCCTCGGGTGTTGACAGACAGGATGCTCGGATCACCGGCAACGATGGCGTAGCCCACATAACGCAGAAACCAGCCAAGGTCTCGTACGGATTTGCGCATTCGCGCCGGACCATATTTCGCCACACTGATGGACGTGAAGCCTGTCGGGATCACAACCCGCACATCGGCATCACCTGCGCCAACATTCAACAATCGACTGAACAGGCCACGGCGGTTCTCCGCCGCGCTGCCCCCAGTGAATGTGCGGACGGAAGACTCAAAAGCGGCCTGATCAGACGCCAGATAAATGGCGTCACCCACCTGGGTCCCTGGTTCGTCTCCCGTGCTGAGGGGTGTATCCAGAAAAGAGAGTGGTGTTCCACCCACGAAGATTCGATTGGCAGCCTTGGCGACGATGGCCTCAGCATTCTCGGCAATCAGACGGGCCGCAGCAATGCGGTCCTGTCCACTGCGGAAAAAGGTGGTGAGGCTGCCCAGCTCTGCGCCATCAGGGAAACGATCCTGTTGTTCGGCCTGACGGACGCTCGAGAGCGGGAGGGTGTCGAAAAGCTGAGGGGAGACTCGGGGGCTGCCGCTGCTGGCGGTCACGGTCATGAACGAAAGCAAGCCGGATCTCGACAGGTTACGGCGGTCACCAGAGCCTCTCGGACCCCTATGAACAAATGTTTGCAGGGGCTATGGCGTTTTGCCGCTGCATGCTGGCTGAGATGAAATGCTCCCAGCAATGCCGATGCCACTTCCCACCAGTGATCCCAAGACTTTGATGGCCGAAAATCATTCTCCTGCCGATCTTCCCAGTGATGCTGCCACTGCGGTGGTGAGTGCTTTCTATGACCGCTTCCCCTATCCGGGGGATCCGCTTCAGGATGGACCTCCTCCTGGGCACAACTGGCGATGGTGTTATCGCAGCGTGCTGGCTGCAGTGCATGGAGGTCTGCCCGAAACTGAGACCCCAGTGCCTCGCATCCTTGATGCCGGTTGCGGCACCGGTGTGAGCACGGATTATCTCTGCCATCTCAATCCAGGTGCGGATGTTCTGGCCGTGGATATCAGCGCCGGCGCCATCGACTTGGCGCGTGAACGGCTGCGGAGATCCGCAGGGGCTGCGCAGGTGCGGCAGCTGCGACAGGAGCAGTGCAGTCTTCTTGATCTTGAGGACGAGGGCCTCTTTGACTACATCAATTCGGTAGGGGTGCTGCATCACCTTGATGACCCGGTTTCCGGCCTGAATGCCCTGGCAAGGAGGTTGGCCCCTGATGGCCTGCTGCATCTTTTTCTCTATGCCGATGCAGGGCGCTGGGAGATCCATCGCATGCAAAAGGCCCTCACGCTTCTTGGTGTCGGTAATGGCGATGAGGGCCTGCGGCTGGGGCGAACGCTTCTCGAGACCCTTCCGGATTCGAACCGCTTGCGCCGCAACCACGAACAACGCTGGAGCATTGATACAGCAGCGGATGCAAATTTTGCTGACATGTATTTGCATCCTCAGGAAACCAGTTACGACCTCAATGGCCTGATGGCTTTCATCGAGGCCGCTGGTCTTCATTTCGCCGGCTTCTCGAACCCTCAGGTATGGGATCCATCACGGCTGTTGCAGGGGGAGCTGCTCGAGAGGGCCCTGGAATTGTCGCCACGGCAGCAGTGGGCCCTGGTTGAACAGCTTGACCCAGGGATCAGCCACTTTGAATTCTTCCTGAGTGCGAGCCCGGTTAAGCCATACAACTGGGATCAGGACAGCATGATCCTTGCGGCCAGAGGTGTCCGTCAGCCCTGCCTGTGGGGTTGGCCTTCAGCAACTCTGATGGGACCGGATTTCGAACGCTTGTCTCTTTCCGAACAAGGCCTGGCGTTGCTGAAAGCGCTGGAGAGTCAGCCTGATGTTCCCCTCGGCAGCCTGGGATTTGGTGAGCAGACTGTTGCTCTGGCAAGGGAGCTTCAGCAGTCGAGGCTGCTGCTGCTGAGACCTTGAGGCGAGACTCAGGTCTTGAATGCGTGATAGATTCCGCGCGCTTTCACAGGCGCTGCTTGCAGTCTCTGACCTCCTCCGAACCGGCAGTGGTCCACACCACCACCGGCAACGGAATGGAGGGATACGTTCGGCTTCAATGGCGTTTGATGGTGGCCACCGTTCTGGTGTCCCTTGTCGCTTTCGCAATCGCAGCATTCAGCTTCGATCTGCATGTGGCAATCAGCCTGTTGGTTGGATCCTGCGCCGGTCTTCTCTACCTGCGCCTTCTCGCCCGCAGTGTTGGAAGGCTCAGCGGAGAGTCCAGGCAGATCGGAAAGTTTCAGTTGGTGGTGCCGACACTGCTCATCGTGGCGGCGGCAAAATTTCCCCAGCTTGACCTGATCCCCTCCTTCCTCGGCTTCCTTCTCTTCAAACCCGCCCTGATTCTTCAGGCCGTGCTCGACACCTGACCCCGCCCAAAACCCTCCTCACCCCATGGCTTCGTTGCCCTTAATCACACCGTTTGCCGAACTGGAGGTTGGTCAGCACCTCTATTGGCAGATTGGCAACTTCACGCTCCACGGCCAGGTGTTCATGACCTCCTGGATCGTGATTGGAGCCATTCTTTCCCTCGTGGTGATTGGCACCCGCAAGATGGAACGCGATCCTCGCGGAGTTCAGAACCTTCTTGAATTCCTCTGGGATTACATCCGAGACCTTGCCCGAACTCAGATCGGCGAAAAGGCTTATCGGGATTGGATGCCGTTCATCGGCACCCTTTTCCTGTTCATCTTCGTGTCCAACTGGGGGGGATCTCTTGTCCCCTGGAAGTTGATTCATCTCCCAAGTGGTGAGCTTGGTGCCCCCACTGCTGATATCAACACCACAGTGGCTCTGGCTCTGCTTGTCTCCCTTGCTTACTTCTATGCGGGGTTGAGCAGAAAGGGCTTGCGCTACTTCGAGTACTACGTGCATCCCACACCGATCATGATCCCCTTCAAGATCGTTGAGGATTTCACGAAGCCTCTTTCACTCTCCTTTCGTCTGTTTGGAAACATCCTTGCGGATGAATTGGTCGTGGCGGTGCTTGTTTTTCTTGTGCCCCTCTTCCTGCCAGTCCCAGTCATGTTCCTGGGCCTGTTCACCAGTGCCATTCAGGCTCTGATCTTCGCCACTCTCGCCGCCTATTACATCGGTGAAGCGGTCGAAGAGCATCATTGATCACACCTTGAAGCCGCCAGTAGCGAACCCTCGCTCTGGCAAACTCCAACCTTCGCTGGTCCGGTTTGTTCCGGGCCCATCTCAGAACCTCTGAGATGTCCCAGGCGCAGGTTCAACCTCTCGGTCCCACTCCGCGCTGTTCCAGCGCCCAACATTTTTAGTTCAACCATGGATTCCATTACCACCGCTGCGTCCGTTGTTGCCGCTGGCCTGGCTGTCGGCCTCGGAGCCATCGGCCCGGGTATCGGTCAGGGCAGTGCGGCACAAGGCGCTGTAGAGGGCATAGCCCGCCAGCCTGAAGCTGAAGGCAAGATTCGCGGCACCTTGCTGCTCTCCTTCGCCTTCATGGAATCTCTCACCATCTATGGCCTTGTGGTCGCTTTGGTGCTGCTGTTCGCCAACCCCTTCGCCGGTTGATCAAGAAGGGCCTTCCTTGCCGCTCTGAATCAGCTCACGGCCTCGCTCGTGGGCTGATCAGATGGTTTTTCAAGGCCGATGCGTGGACATTTCTTCTGTCCACGTCTTTTTGCGACCTGCTTCATCCGCCCCCACGCCAGCCTCATGACCAGCTTGCTCCTGTTCGGTGCCGGAGGTCTGTTCGACTTCGATGCCACCCTGCCGCTTATGGCGGTCCAGGTGGTTCTCCTCACCTTCATTCTCAACGCCCTGTTCTTCAGCCCCGTGGGTCGGGTTGTTGAGGAACGTGAGGGCTATGTCACCACCAGCCGAGCCGAGGCCAAGCAGAAGCTTGCTGAGGCCGAAAAACTAGAGGCTGATCTCAAGTCTCAGCTCAAGGAAGCCCGAATGGCTGCCCAGAAGCTGATTCAAAAGGCTGAACAGGATTCCGCTGAGCTTTATCAAGAGGCTCTCGCATTGGCGACTGCAGAAGCCAATGCGACCCGCGAGAAGGCCCGCCTTGAGATTGATGCTGAGAGACAGTCGGCTCTCAGTCAGCTCAAGGGTGATGCCGACAAGCTTGGTGATCTGATCGTCAACCGACTGCTGGCTGCGAAATGACTCTTTCTTTGTTTTTTGCCAATCACGGCACTTTTGGCCTGAACTTCGACATTTTCGAGGCCAATCTCATCAATCTGGCGATTGTTATTTTCGCCCTTTACAAGTTCCTGCCACCTTTCATCGGCGGGATTCTTGAACGGCGTCGCGCCACCATCCTGGCTGATCTGAATGATGCAGAGGATCGTCTTGCCAAGGCTTCCTCAGCCCTTTCAGAGGCCAAGAAGGACCTTGCCGCAGCCCATCAGAAAGCTGAGAAGATTCGCGAGGATTGCAAGGCACGCGCTCAGTCCATTCGCACTGAAAGCGAGAAACGCACGGTTGAGGAGATGGCTCGAGTCAAGCTTGGGGCCACTGCAGACCTCAATGCTGAAGCCGCTCGTGTCAGCGCTCAGCTGAGACAAGAAGCCGCTCGTCTGGCGATCGAGAAGGCCCTGGCCAGTCTGCCCGGCAAGCTCAATGACAAGGCTCAGGCCAAGTTGATGAGTCAGTCCATCAAAAACCTGGGGAATGCCTGATGCCACTGCTGAATACCATTACCACCCCCTACGCCGAAGCCTTCCTTCAGGTGGCCGAAAGCCGTAAGGAAGTTGATGAGGTGGTTGATCAGGCCAAGGCTGTTCTGGCTCTTTGGCATCAATCCTCAGCCCTGCGTGATGCGATGGCCTCACCCGTGCTCGAAGTTGAGGCCAAGAAGTCTGCTCTGCAGAAGCTTTTTGCAGATCAGGTCACCCCTTCCTTCCTCAACATGCTGAAGCTGCTGGCTGATCGTCAGCGCATCGGCGTGCTGGATGCCGTGCTTGATCGCACCCTTGAGCTCTACCGGGAACAGCGAAACATTGCACTCGCCACCGTTACCTCAGCTGCTGAGCTCAGTGAGGAACAACAGGCTGAGCTCCAAAAGAAGGTTCAGGCCGTGGCCGGTACCGACAAACTGGAGATCACCCTCAAGGTCGACCCCGAACTGATCGGAGGTTTTGTCGTCAGCCTCGGTTCCAAGGTGATTGACGCCAGCCTGGCTGGTCAGGTTCGTCGCCTCGGTCTGGCTCTCGCCAAGGCGAGCTGATTTAAACCACCCTTTCTTCTCTCCTCAACTCTTTATTCCTTCTGGGATTACCCGCCATGGTTTCCATCCGACCTGACGAGATCAGCTCCATTCTCAAACAGCAGATCGAGGACTATGACAAGTCCGTTTCGGTCAGCAATGTCGGCAGCGTCCTGCAGGTGGGCGACGGCATTGCCCGCGTTTACGGTCTTGAGAAGGCCATGGCCGGAGAGCTCCTCGAATTCGAGGATGGCACTGAAGGCATCGCCCTCAACCTGGAAGACGACAATGTCGGCGCCGTGCTGATGGGTGAGGGCCTCGGCATCCGCGAGGGAAGCACCGTCAAGGCTACCGGCAAGATCGCTTCCGTTCCCGTTGGTGAAGGAACGCTTGGCCGGGTGGTGAGTCCCCTGGGCCGGCCCATGGATGGCAAGGGCGAAATCGCGAGCAGTGAAACCAGGCTGATCGAATCTCCTGCTCCAGGAATCATTCAGCGCAAATCGGTCCATGAGCCGATGCAGACAGGGATCACCGCCATCGACGCGATGATCCCCATCGGTCGCGGGCAGCGTGAGCTGATTATTGGCGACCGTCAGACCGGCAAGAGTGCGATCGCCATCGACTCGATCCTGAACCAGAAAGGTCAGGACGTGGTTTGCGTTTATGTGGCGATTGGCCAGAAGGCTGCCTCCGTCGCCAACGTGGTGGATGTGTTGCGTGAGCGGGGCGCCCTCGATTACACCGTTGTAGTGGCAGCGAGTGCCTCTGATCCAGCAGCGCTGCAGTATCTGGCGCCCTACACCGGCGCATCGATCGCCGAGTACTTCATGTACAAGGGCAAGGCGACTCTCGTCATTTACGACGATCTCTCCAAACAGGCGGCCGCTTATCGCCAGATGTCGCTGCTGCTGCGTCGTCCGCCCGGACGTGAGGCCTATCCAGGGGACGTGTTCTATTGCCACAGCCGCTTGTTGGAGCGTGCCGCCAAGCTTTCAGATGCGATGGGTAAAGGCTCGATGACGGCTTTGCCGATCATCGAAACCCAGGCTGGTGACGTTTCGGCCTATATCCCCACCAACGTGATCTCGATCACCGATGGTCAGATCTTCCTCAGTTCCGATCTGTTCAACTCCGGTCTAAGACCTGCCATCAACGTCGGTATCTCCGTGAGCAGGGTGGGTGGTGCCGCTCAGACCAAAGCCATCAAGAAGATCGCTGGCACGCTCAAGTTGGAGCTGGCTCAGTTCGATGAACTCGCGGCTTTCTCCCAGTTCGCTTCAGACCTAGATGCGGCGACCCAGAAGCAGTTGGGCCGCGGCAAGCGCCTGCGTGAGCTGCTCAAGCAACCCCAGTACAGCCCTCTGATTCTTGCTGAGCAGGTGGCCCTGGTTTATGCCGGTGTGAAGGGCCTCATTGATGAGGTGCCTGTTGAGAAGGTCGTGGAGTTCAGCCGTGAATTGCGCGATTTCCTCAAGACCAACAAGCCTGACTTCATCACCAACGTTCAGAAAGAGAAGGTTGTGAGCCCCGAATCCGAGGGGCTGCTCAAGGAGGCCATTGCTGAAGTCACCTCCACCATGCTGGCTTCTGCCAGCTGAGGGGGATAACGAGCTATGGCCAATCTCAAAGATATTCGAGAACGGATCACGTCCGTTAAGAACACCCGCAAGATCACCGAAGCCATGCGCCTTGTCGCTGCAGCCAAGGTGCGTCGTGCCCAGGATCAGGTGCTGCGCAGTCGTCCGTTTGCTGATCGCCTTGCACGGGTTTTGGAGAACCTGCAGTCGCGGATGCAATTCGAGCTGGCAGATGCTCCTCTGCTCAAGGCCCGTGATCTGCGCACGATCACCCTGCTGGCCGTTACCGGCGATCGGGGTTTGTGCGGTGGTTACAACGCCAACATCATCAAGCGCACGGAAAAGCGTTTCCAAGAGCTGAAGACCCAGGGATTCGAGGTGAATTTGATGTTGATCGGTCGCAAGGCCATCACCTATTTCACCAATCGGGATTATCCGATCAAGGCCACCTTTGCTGGTCTTGAGCAGGTCCCTACCGCCGATGAGGCTGGCTCCATCGCCACTGATGTCTTCGCTGAATTCGTGGCAGAAGGGACGGATCGTGTGGAGGTGATCTTCACCAAGTTCATCAATCTGGTGAGCTGTGAGCCTGTGGTTCAGACCCTGTTGCCCCTGGATCCCCAGGGGATCGCCGAGCCTGATGATGAAATCTTCCGGCTCACCACCAAGGATGGTCGCCTGACTGTTGAGGCGGGTGAGGCTCCGGCTAACTCAGAGCCTGCAATCCCTTCCGGGATCGTCTTTGAACAGAGCCCTGATCAGCTGCTCAATTCACTGTTGCCCCTTTATCTGCAGAACCAACTTCTGCGTTCTCTGCAGGAATCGGCGGCATCCGAGCTGGCCAGTCGGATGACGGCGATGAACAATGCCAGCGACAATGCCAAGGAACTGGCCAAGACCTTGACCCTGGATTACAACAAGGCCCGTCAGGCCGCCATTACCCAGGAAATCCTGGAAGTGGTTGGTGGTGCTTCAGCGATGGCCTGATCAAGCCGTTTGCTCTTTTGTTCAAGCCGGCCCAGCAGGGCCGGCTTTTTTATGGGTTGCTGCCTGAGAAGATGTTTGCCTCGGCACGCTTCACCCCTGATGAGTTCAACTGCAACCGCTTCCGGCAGCTACAGGATCACCGCTGAGTTCGAAGGAGAGCAATACAGCTTCAGCTGCAGGGGGGATCAAACCGTGCTTGAAGCGGCGGAGGATGCGGGGCTGGACTTCCCCATGTCCTGTGGGGCCGGCATGTGCACTGTCTGTGCGGCCAGGGTGATTGAAGGAAGTGTGGATCAGTCTGAGGCCATGGGAGTGAAGGCGGAGCTCCAGGAAGAGGGATTCACCTTGCTTTGCGTGGCCTTCCCTCGTTCTGACCTGCAAGTCCGAGTGGGGGAGGAAGATGCCTTGTATGAGGCCCAGTTCGGGCAGGTCAAGAAATGAGTTCGGGCTCATGCCTGAAGCTGCTTCAGCTGCAGATCGCCTGGCCTGTTGATCTGCCGATCACCGAACTGAGGGGCTGGTTGCGCTTGCAGCTCAGCCAGCATGGTGAGCCCCTGCGCTGGGCGATCACGGCCGTAGAGCCCCTGCCGGATGGAGGAACTGCTCGGCAGTTGCAGCTTGAGGCTGTTGTACTCAAAAAAGATGTTGTGCTCAACCCAGCTGTTGTTCTCCCGCCAGAGGTGGATGATGCGAACCCTTCGGGGCGAGGCAACGTTTGATGTCCCCCTTGCCAACGCTGATGCTGGTGCCCACGGGCATCGGTTGTGACATCGGTGGGTATGCCGGAGACGCCCTTCCCTCCGCACGTCTTTTGGCTGCGGCGAGCGGCTGCTTGATCACCCATCCCAATGTGATGAATGGGGCCTCGCTCTATTGGAGCGATTCCCGTGTTCATTACGTGGAGGGCTTTGGTCTCGACCGCTTTGCTGCCGGTGATTGGGCCTTGCGACCAGTGCGCCGGCAGCGCATCGGCCTGCTCCTGGATGCCGGCATTGAGCCAGAGTTGGCTCAGCGCCAGGTTCAGGTGGCGGAAGGATGCCGCGCCAGCCTGGGACTGGAGATCGGGCCGGTCGTTACCACCGATGCCCCTCTTCAGGTGACCCTTGAGCAGGGTGGGAGTGGTGCCAGCTGGGGGCGGCTGGACCGTCCGGACGCTTTGTTGCGGGCCGGTGAGCGTTTGCGGGAAGCCGGCGCCACGGCCATCGCCGCGGTGGCTCGCTTCCCGGAAGATCCCGAGAGTGAGCAACTGGCGGCCTACCGCCAAGGGAGTGGTGTGGATGTGCTCGCCGGAGCCGAGGCTGTGATCAGCCATCTGCTGGTGCGTCACCTGCGCATTCCCTGTGCCCACGCTCCGGCACTTGCACCGCTGCCCCTTGATCCGCAGCTCGATCCCCGGGCTGCTGGTGAGGAACTGGGATATACCTTTCTGGCCTGTGTGCTGGTGGGGCTGAGTCGGGCGCCGGATCTGATCAATGGCGCCGTGGCGGTTGGCGATCTCAGTGCCCAGCAGCTTGGCGCTGTGGTGGTGCCCGAGGGGGCACTCGGTGGCGAAGCTGTGCTGGCCTGCATCGAACGGGGGGTGCCTTTGATCACGGTTCAAAACTCCGGTGTCCTGACGGTGACGCCCGCGGCTCTGGGTCTCGATCCATCGGTGCTCCGGGCCAGCAGTTATGCCGAGGCCGCTGGCCTCGTGCTGGCCTTGCGCGAGGGGATCATGCCCTCGGCGTTGACACGGCCTTTGCCTGCTCTCGACTGGCTCTAGGCATGGCAGAAGGTTTTGATGTGGTTCCAGATCGGTCCGCCTGCCCCTGCGGTGGTGGTCGCTATGGCGATTGCTGTGGCCCTTTGCATCGGCAGGAACAGCTTGCAATCACCGCTGAACAGTTGATGCGCGCCCGATATTCGGCGTTTGCTCTGGCAGAGATCAACTTCCTTCTCGCCAGCCATCCTCAGCCGCAGGTCCCGGATGATCAGCGTTATCGGCAACTGGCGCAGAGTTGTCGTAAGACCCGCTGGTTAGGACTTCGCATCACCTCTTGCCATCAGGGACAGGCCTCTGATCTCGAGGGCATAGTGACCTTTGCGGCGCGGTTTCGCGCCGCTGGCCAGCGTGGTGTGCTCAAGGAGTCCTCGCGGTTTCAACGGCAGAGGATGGACCCCAAGGGGGCCTGGCGATACATCGAGGCCCTGAACCTGGAGCAATGAGTCAGCGCAGACAGGCCATCGGATGCCGGGGCGGCAGATCGAGTGCCTTGGCAACGCTGGGATGGCACACAGAACCCTGCACCGTGTTCAGCCCGGAGAGCAGTTCCGGGCGTTCGGTAACAGCCTGCTCGAGGCCGCGGCCGGCAATGCCGAGGATGTAGGGCAGGGTGACGCTCACCAGAGCTTCGGTGGAGGTGAAGGGAACGGCACCGGGCATGTTGCCCACGGCATAGTGCTGAACTCCATGGATGTTCACCGTTGGATCGGTGTGGGTGGTTTCCCGGCTGGTGGCCACACAGCCACCCTGGTCAATCGCCACATCGACGATCACCGAGCCCTTCTTCATCTGTTTCACCAACTCCTCGTCCACAAGGGTGGGGGCGCGTCCGCCAGGCTTGAGCACAGCTCCGATCAGCAGGTCGGCACTCGGCACCAGCCGCTCCAGAAGGCCACGGCTGCTCACCACACTCATCAGCCGGCCGCGGCGATCGGCCTCGAGGCTGCGCAGCCGATCCGGTGAGCGATCAAGCAGCATCACCTCAGCATCCATTGCCGCTGCCAAGCGAGCCGCATTCCAGCCAACTGTGCCGGCACCCAGCACCACGACCCGGGCTGGGCGCACCCCGGTACAGCCACCCATCAGCACCCCTCGTCCTCCATGGGGCCGCTCCAGCAGATGGGCACCCACCTGGGCGGCCAGGCGCCCGGCGATTTCACTCATCGGTGCGAGCAGGGGCAGGCTGCCGTTCTGGAGCTGCACCGTTTCGTAAGCCACCCCCGTGGTGCCGGCTTCGAGCAGGGCCTTGCCCACTTCCGGGTAAGCCGCCAGGTGCAGGTAAGTGAACAGCACCATGTCTTCCCTCAGCAGCGGGAATTCCTCTTCCTGGGGTTCTTTCACCTTCACGACCAGATGGGCGCTCCAGGCTTCCTCGCGGCTCACCACCTTGGCTCCGGCGGTGGCGAAGGTGTCATCACCGATGCCTGCTCCGGCGCCAGCACCCGTCTGCACCAGCACCTCAAGACCCTGGGTCACCAGCTCCCTCACCCCATCTGGGGTGATCGCCACGCGCAGCTCATCAGCTTTGATTTCCGTTGGTACACCGATGCTGGCCATCGGCGCCGAAAGGGGGGATGAGGCCATGACAGGCAATCTCGTTCACTAAGGGTGGCGCCGTCTGGCCAGCCTGGCCAGGCATTGTCGTGATCAGCAGTTCGCAAGCAGCGGTGAATTCCAGAATCAGAGCGCAGAATCAGAGCGCAGCGATCGGCAGCCGCCAGCCACTGCCAAAGGCCTGGCGGCTGACTTTCAGCAGTGGTGGTGCCTGTCGGCGCTTGAATTCAGCTCGCCGTAACAGACCTTCCACACGGTTCACCACCGCCTCTTCTTGGCCGTTGGCAATCAGCTCTTCAGCGCTGATGCGCTTCTCGATCATGGCTTGCAGCAGGGGGTCGAGAAGGGCGTAATCGGGTAGTGAATCACTGTCGCGCTGGTCGGGCCGCAGTTCGGCGCTGGGGGGTTTAAGTCGGATGGCCGCCCCCACCAGCTCCCCCTCTGCCGGTAGCCCCAGCTCCCTGCGGCAGGCCATGGCGGCGGCACTGTCAAGCCAGTTGCAGAGGGCAAATACGGTGGTTTTGTAAATGTCGCCGATCACGGCCAAGCCGCCGTTCATATCGCCGTAGAGGGTGCAGTAGCCCACGGCCAGTTCCGACTTGTTGCCGGTTGAGAGCAGCAGTTGTCCCTGCTGGTTGGCCTGGGCCATCAGCAGGGTGCCGCGGATCCGCGATTGCAGGTTCTCAGCGGTGATCCCTTCGGGAGCCTGGCCGAGGGGCTTGTTGAGTGTGGCGTCGTAGCTGCTCATCAGTGCCGCAATCGGCACGGTGCAGCTGTTCAGGTCAAGGCGTTCCGCCAGGGCCTGGGCATCATTGATTGAGCCTGCTGAGCTCCAGGGTGAGGGCATCAGCAGCACCGAAACCCGTGACCCGCCAAGGGCCGCTGCCGCAATCACCGCCACCAGCGCCGAATCAATGCCGCCGCTCAGTCCCAGCAGGGCCTGCTCAAAGCCACATTTACGGGCATAGTCCTGCACACCCAGCACAAGGGCTCGGAAGAGTTGCTCCAGGGGGTCTGGCCATGTTGCATCTGCAGGAACATTGGCGGGAGCGTCGGTAGGTTCTTCAACGGGAGCATTGGCAGGAGCTGAACTCAGATCCCAGACCTTGAGGCTCTCCCTGCAGCTGGGAAGTATCAGGCAGGGGGCAGCTGTTCCCTGCAGGACGAAGCTGCCGCCATCGAAGATCAGTTCGTCATTGCCGCCAACCTGGTTGACATACACCACCGGGCAGCCAAGGCGCTCTGAGGCCCTGCCAGCCAGCTTCTGGCGCAGTGCTGGTTTATCGGGGCTGAACGGTGAAGCTGAAAGGTTGAGAAGCAGATCGATGCCTTCTGGAAGCAGTGAATCAATAGGATCGGGGCCAGCCAGGCGCTGATCCTGCAGGCTCTCCTCCACCCAGAGGTCTTCACAGATGGTCAGCCCGAGCCGCCAGCGCCTGCCCTGACGATTGAGCTCCAGCACGGCCGGGGCCTTGGCCGCCCGGAAGTAGCGCTGCTCATCAAACACGTCATAGGTGGGCAGCAACTGTTTGCGAGCCACCACTCGCCAGCCATCTACATCCACCAGGGCCAGAGCATTGAAAAGTTGCGGCAGCTGCGCATCCTTGATCGGTTCGGCGATGCCCACGAGCAAAGCCAGCTGGGGGTGCATCTCGGCGAGGCTGGCGGCCAGCTGGTCAAGCACCTCGGACTGACGGTTCAGGCGTGAGGGGCTGAGCAGCAGATCTCGGGGTGGATACCCCCAGAGGGATAGTTCCGGGGTGAGAACCAGGTCAGTGCCGAGCTCCCAGGCTTCAGAACATGCGGCCAGGATCCGTTCGCCGTTGCCGTTCAGGTCTCCCACCAGCGGGTTGAGCTGGGCCAGGGCGAGACGCATCAGAGACCGGGGGTGAGTCCATAGAGATTGTGCTGCTGCAGCATTGGCCATAGCGCTGCTGGGATCTGGGCTCGATCCGGCTGACGGCGGGCCAGAGAGCTTGCCGAGGCAGGAATTTGCAGAGGCAGCACCTCGATTCGTCCGCCATGGGCTTCAAGACCTTGCAGATCTGCGTTCTCAAGGGGCCAGCCCCGCCGGGGGGCGATTGCCAGACGGCTGTGTTCAAGCACGGCCTTGAAATCCCTCCATGTCGGGATCTGAGCGGCCAGATCGCTGCCGATGACGAACACCAGCTCCACCCCTGGCCATAGGCCCTTGGCACGCTCCAGGGTGGTGATCGCCCAGGGGCTGCTGAGCTCCTGCACCAGTTGCAGTCGCGGGTTGTTGATGGCTTGTACCAGTGTCTTCAGGAGGATGCAGCGCTGCTCCAGGGGGGCAACATGCTGCTTCATTGGGTTGTCACTGGCCCAGGTCGCCACCTTTGGGAAGAGGTTCAGCAACTCCTTCAACAGCTGCTGATGACCGATCGTGGGTGGATCCGCACTTGTGCCCAGCAGGGCCATCGTCTCTAGCTGGTTGTTCACGGCAGCAGGGCCTGAAGCCGCTGGGGATTTTTGTCTGTTGCCTCTGACCAGGCTGTTGCCTCTGACCAGGCTGTTGCCTCTGACCAGGCTGTTGAATCTTGTAGGTCTTTGGCTTCGCGCCAGTCCTTGAGCCATTGCCTCACTTCAGGTTCATGGTTTGCCAGGCGTCGCATCAAGGCTCCAGGCTGGCCACCGCGCAGCTGGCTGCTGCGCATCAATTCACGGGCCGTCAGCCGACCGGTGCGCCTGGTGCTGTGAACCGCCAGAGCGGCCTGGGCCATGGCCACAGGTGCGGCCGGGGCAAGGCTCAGGCCTGCCGTGAAGGGAGCCGCGAGCAGCAGCAGCTGTCTCAGGGCTGCAAGGGTGAGCTGAATCCCCAGCTGGGCACCACTGAGCAGGGCATTCTGGCTGGAGATACGGGTCAGTAGCCGGCGTGCGGCAGACCCTCCCATGGAGAGGCCATAGATCTGGCAGAGCTGCATCACCAGCGCCGTGTCACAGGCGAGGCCACCGGCGAGATCCAAAAGCACCAGAGGATTAACGGCTACACCCGTGGCCTTCAGGGCAGCGAAGCGACCGATCATCCCCTGGGCCGCTGCGCGGTTGTGCCGCAGTCGTTGCTGATGCAGCGTCTGGTCAAAACTGTCAGCCTGGCGAAGGGCGTTCAGGGCCAGCAGCAGCTCCCCCTGGTCGCTGAGCATGCTGATCAGGGCCTGACGCAGGGGGCCGATCCGTGGTGGTTGCAGACTGCTGCGGATGCGGCCGTCTGCCAGCTGTGCAGCCTGCCGCGGCGCGGCAGCCACCGGCAGCAGTTCAAGTTGTTGGCAGGACTTCGGCAGGCGCCGGCGAATGCTGGCGAGCAGAGCGTTCTGCTCCTCGTCAGACCAACAATCACAGCGGTTCAGTGCCAACACAACAGGTTTTCCACTGTTCTGCAGAACCCCCAGAGCTTCGAGTTCGACGCTGGTGAGGTCGCTGTCGAGCACCAGCAGCACCAGATCGGCCTGCCTTGCTACGCGCATCGCCAGTCGCGCTCGGCCGGCAGCAGCAATCTCATCGATGCCTGGGGTGTCGATCAGCTCCACCGACTCCAGTCCCTGGATCGGCTGCTCCCAGTCCACCCCCTTGAGCTGGCGGGTGCAGCCGTGGGCCACATCTGTGGCGAAGGCATCACGATCAAGCAGGGCATTGAGCAGGCTGGATTTGCCGACGCCGACCCGCCCAAAGACCGCCAGACGGATTTGCTTCTGCTCCAGTCGATGCAGTTGTCGGTCAAGGTTGATGAGTTCCCCGGCCAGCAGACTGGACTCGCGGCTGCTGAGCTGCAATTGCTTGCGCCACTGATTGAGCAGCAGTCGACAGCGATCAGGTGTGGAGGGGCGCTGGTTCATGGGCGACTCGACTTGCGCCACCAGCCGGCCAGAACGGCCAGCACTGCATCAGCACCGATCATTCCCACGAAGCCTCCGAATTCATCCACCACCACCTTGATGCTGGAATTGTCGCGTCGGAATCCTGTAAGCAGTCGGTCGGTGCGGATCATTTCGGGAACGAATTCCACCGGTTCACAGAGGTCTGCGGGGGTGAGCCGACCTCTGCCTTCAAGCAGGGCGCTGAGCAGACTTTCGCGACTGGCTACACCAAGAATTTTATCGACTTCATCTCCAAGCACCACCCACCACTGGGCCTTCCTGCCCAGCAGTTCGTCTTTGATGCTGTCGAGGCTGACGGCACCATCAAGGGTTGGCGCGGCAACCCTGGGGATCATCAGGTCACGGGCAGTGATGTCATTGAGCTGAAACACCTTGGCAATCATCGCGGCCTCATCGGCCTCGATGTGGCCCTGTTGAGAACCCAGTCTTGCCAGCAGCCGGATCTCCTCCTCATCGGTGCTGATCTTGTTCTCCGCCGTGATCGTTGGCAGCAGTCGTTCCAGCAGCAGCACCAGGGGGCGCATCAACACACCGATCCAGTGAAGCAGGGGCGCGCTGGCCAGGGAGATGGGCAGGGCCAGTCGGCTGCCCATGGATTTGGGCAGAATTTCACCCAGCACCACCACCAGAACCGTCAGGGTCACGGAAAACAGTGGCAAGGCGACCCCACTGATGCCGGCGCGCTTGAACACAACGGCGGCGATGGCGCCCAGCATCATGCTGCCGAAAATATTGAAGGCGTTGTTGACGATCGTCAGCACAGAAAGTGTGCGTCCAAGCCGCTGCCGCAGCTGCGCCAAGCGCACAGCTCCTGTGGCCGGGCGGTTGCGGGCGGCGAGTTCATGCACGCGGATCGGATTGACGGTGAGCAGGGCCGCCTCCACTCCCGAACAGAGGGCAGAACCAACGAGAACCACCACCACGAGGAGGATCAGAAACAGAACATCACGGCTCATGCCAGTCGCCTCATCGGTGATGCTCCGCAGGTGGCGGACGATGGCATGGATGGTTTCCTTAGGAGCAACGCTCCCTGCCATCCTGACGAACCAAGGCGACGCTGTCTCTCCCGTGATTGATCAGGCCATCTTTCGACAGAGGCGAGCTCGGTTCCTCTCCCAGCTGGGGGCAACGGCGGCGGTGATTCCAGCAGCATCGCTGATGACTCACCATGCCGATTGCGAGTGGCCGTTTCGCCAGAACAGTGATTTCTGGTATCTCACCGGTTTTGATGAGCCCGATGCCGTGGTATTGCTGCTGCCGCATCGGCCTGAGGGTGAACAATATGTGATGTTTGTGCAGCCCAAAGAGCCCAGTGCGGAGGTCTGGACGGGCTTCCGTTGGGGGACGCAAGGGGCTGTTGAGAACTTCGCGGTAGAGATCGCCCATCCGCTTGAGGAATTGCCTCAACGTCTTGGTGATTACCTTCTCGGCGCGGACGGTATTGCCTTTCGCATTGGTAGGTTCCCCAAGCTGGAGCCCCTTGTGCTGAAGGCCTGGGGGGAGCAGTTGGATCGTGCCTCGAGACGAGGTCATGGCGCCTTGGGGCTGATCGCGCCCTGCCCGATCCTGCACCAACTGCGCCTCTGCAAGGGAAGCGAAGAGCTTGAGAGGATGCGGGAGGCCTGTCGGATCTCTGCGGAGGCCCATGAGTTGGTTCGCCAGATGGCAAGACCAGGCCTGAATGAGTATCAGCTGCAGGGGGCGATCGAAGCGTATTTCCGCGAGCAGGGTGCCCGTGGCCCCGCCTATGGCTCGATCGTTGCCGGTGGTGACAACGCCTGTGTTCTCCACTACACCGCCAACAACGCGCCTTTGCGGGATGGCGATCTTCTGCTGATTGATGCAGGCTGCTCCCTGACTGATTACTACAACGGAGACATCACGCGCACCTTCCCGGTCAGTGGTCGCTTCCGTGGGGAGCAGCGAGCTCTTTATGACGTTGTTCTGGCTGCCCAGCTGGCGGCCATCGAGGAGGTGCGTCCGGGAGGCACCGCGGAACGGGTTCACGAACGTGCCCTGGAGGTGCTTGTGGACGGGCTGCTGGAGCTAGGTCTGCTGCTGGGGGACCCTGATGGAATCATCGAGCAGGGTGCATACCGCCATCTCTACATGCATCGCACCGGTCACTGGCTGGGTCTTGATGTTCATGATGTGGGGGCTTATCGCCTCGGGGACCATCCCGTCGATCTTCAGCCCGGCATGGTTCTGACTGTGGAACCCGGACTTTATGTCAGTGATCGTCTGCCGGTGCCGGAGGGGCAGCCAGAGATCGACGCCTGCTGGAAGGGAACCGGCATTCGCATTGAAGATGATGTTGCTGTGATCGATCAGGGCCATGAAGTGTTGACGGCAGTCGCTCTTAAGGCAACCAGCGAGATGGAGAGGTGATCGATTCAGGTGAGCTGTTCAGGCGATCTGAAGTGCGATCCAGAACAGAAACACCACGAGCAGCATCACCCCATCCAAGCCATTGACTCGGGAATGCAAGGGGCGGACGAGCAGCAGGGTGAGAGCCAACATCACCATCTCGAAGGGCTCCAGCCCGAGGATCACATTGGTGTGGGTCAGTTCTCCGATGATCAGTACCGCCGGCACCGTGAGGCTGATCGTCGACAGGGCAGCTCCGTAGATGGTGTTGAGGGTGCGCTGTAGTTCGCCCTTGCCTGCGGCCTGGATCGCATTGAGGGCTTCAGGCGCCAGGATCAGCATCGCCACAAGCACACCTGCAATCGAGCTGGGCAGGCCCAGCTCGCTGATGCCCCTCTCAATCAGCTTGCCAACGGATTCTGAGATGAAGACCAGGATCAGCAGGCCGCTGACCAGCAGCGTTGAGATCTGCCATAGGGGTCTTTCGCTCCCTGACTCAGCAGTCTTGCCCTGCAAGCCAGCTGCCAGGCGCATGGATTGAGAGGGCGCTTCCATGAACAGTTGGCGGTAACTGCCGACCTGATAGGCCAGAAAGATGCTGTAAACCCCTGTCGCGACAATGCACAGGACGATGTTGAGCGGTGTTGAGAAATTGGCGGACTGCGTGCTGCGGCTGAAGTTGGGAACGATCAGCGCCAACACACTCATGGTCGTGATCAGGTTGATATAGGTGAGAGACCCCGTCATGTTCCGACTGGCGAGATCTTCCACCTGCACAGGGCTTGTCAGTCCACGCTCCTGTTGATTGGACGCCACCAGCAGGCTGATTCCCTTCACTCCTGTGAGGGAAATCATCAGCACCGCAAACATTGAATCCCTGGCCAGGGTTGGGTTGGCTTCACCGGTGAGCATGGTGTTGGCCAGCAATGCCACTTCGATCGTGATCACGGACCCTGTCAGGACCAGGGTTCCATAGGGTTCACCCAGCACAACCGCCAGGTCTTCAGCCTGCTCGGTGATTCCCTTGGCAATCCATAGAACGATCCCGCTTAATACGGTCAGGCCGATCAGAACCTCAGTTGCAGGCTGATGCAACAGCCAACCGAGTAGTGAGCTGAAGTGGAGGATCGCCAGGACGATCAGGCCAAGTCCGAGGGGGAGCAGTTCGCTCCAGTGGAATGGTGAAGTGGTGCTCTCAGCAGTTGAAGACATCAGTGCTGTACTGGTGGCGCTGGGATTGCTGCGGACCAACGACCAACCAGTTCCAGATTCGCATCCGGCAGATTGGTTGTTTTCGATAGGTGCTGCTGGCTCGTCAGCATTGGGATCAGGCCCTCAGCTCTCCAGTTGCTGCTTCTGAGCCAGAACGACTTTTGCAAGGCTGCTTTCCCACAGTTTTGGTCGAAATTTTTCCAGACGTAGACATTCGCCGCAGAGGAACCGGCACATCCAATGGCAATTGGGGTTGTGCTGTCGGAGTTGATCCTGGGGGCTCATCAGGAACTGAGAGCCGCACTCAGGGCAGGTTCTGATCTCGCTGAGCTGCTCAGCAGGTTGTTGTTGATCTGAACTGTCTGCGGCCATCAGCGATAGGTCTGTGGATCCTCTGCTTGCAGAGAAAGGGCTGGCGCCATGTCTTTGCGACGTTCACAAAGGCTTGTGGTTCTGTTGTCTTGGCTGAAGGGTGCTGGGTCTTTGTTCAGGCTTAGGAGGGCAAGGGCATGGCAAGGATGGCAATCAGCGGTTTGGGCTGAGCTCCTCGAGACTGTTGAGCAGACTTGTCGTGCTGCTCAGAATCATGTCAGCACCAGCCTGCCTCAGCCGTGCCTCGTAGTTGGTTCTGGCGTCGCCTCTGTCCCAGAGGTGCGGAGGCGCCACCGCCAGACTCAGCCAGTTGAGATCGGGTCTGCGATGGCGAGCAGCCATCACCGTCATCACATCGGCAACGGTGTCGCCCAGGTAAGCCACTGTTTGGTTTGCATGGTTGTTGTGATGATCGGAGCGGTTGTGTTGATCTGAGTTGTGTTGCTGCTTTGACCCAGCGGAAAGCAGCTGATCCGTCAGTTGGATCAGTCCGGTGGGATCAGGTTTGTCTGGGGCATCGCCCATGGCGATCAGCGGCGGGGTGTCAAGACCCAGTCGCTGTTCCAGTACGAATCGTGCTGATGGTGGCTCTGCGCCGCTGACAAATCCCCAGCCCCAGCCTTGCTGGTTCAAGCCTTCAAAAAAGGCCTTGTCGACGAGCAGCGGTTCGTCGCAGATGAATCCTTTCCACTGGTGTGGATCCCCATCGGGATCTCCACCGAAATAAAAGCTTGAGAACACATTCACAAGCTCGGAGCGGCTGGGCAGTGGCCAATCCGGTTTGTGCTGGTTGTGATGCCGTCTGAGAATCTCCAGGCTCGCGTCCCAGTCGTTGTTCCAGCACCCTTCGGCTTTGAGGGCATCAATGCTTTCGATCTCCGGCCGCTCAGTGCAGAAGTGGGCCACCGTCTCCTGGATCGCGCGGCGGTAGCTGCCACCCACATCGCGCACCACACCATCGATATCGAACAACAGCAGGCCGGTGAGCTTCAGGGTGAGGTTTGGGTTGTGGGGCTGGTAGGTTAGTTCTTTGTTCGAATTGATTGAGCTCTGACACCATGACGGTTCCCGAAGGCGCTGCGGCGGTCGAGCAGAAGGTCGAGACAACGGCAGCTGCAGAGGTTGAGGCAGGATCGCCGACCAGCGCGGAAGAATCCAAGCCAGATTCGCCAGCCAGTGCGGAAGAATCCAAGCCAGATTCACAAGCCAGCGCGGAAGAATCCAAGGCTGGTTCGGGATCCGGTGCTGCGGAGGACGCCAAGGAGGGTCGCCCAGAGATGCGCGGTGGAACCGCAGCCCTGGCGACGGCCACCATCGATGCAGATGGTGTGCCGTCTGGATACACACCCAAGGCGGATGAAGGTCGCTTCCTGCTGAAGATTCTCTGGTTGCCCGAGAATGTTGCTCTGGCGGTTGATCAGATCGTCGGTGGCGGGCCAAGTCCGCTGACGGCCTATTTCTTCTGGCCTCGTGAGGATGCCTGGGAAACCCTCAAGTCAGAGTTGGAAGGCAAGAGCTGGATCACTGATCACGAAAGGGTCGAGGTCCTGAATAAAGCCACCGAGGTGATCAATTATTGGCAAGAGGAGGGCAAGGGCAAGACCCTTGAAGAGGCCAAGCTCAAGTTCCCTGATGTGACCTTCTGCGGCACCGCCTGAGCTTCCCAGGCAGTGACTGAACATCAGGGACGTCCGGAGCTGGAGCTCTGCGACCATCCCTGGTTTCCTAGCTCAATGTTCCGGCCTTTGGCTTCTCAGGGCTGTGTATTGTTCAGTCCTGTGGATTTCAGCTGCGGGCATCCTGTTCAAAGCTTTGTGACGCGGCCATGGTGGCCGATACGTTGAACAACTCCTCTGCCAGGGTTGCTGAAATCGTGAAGGTGTTGAGTCCCTGCGCGGCAAGACGGGAAAGATCCTTCCGTTCCCGCAGGCTTGCTACCAGCAGGCGACAACTGCTGCCAATGCCATCAAGGCAGGCCTGCATGGCGACAAGCTCTGCATGGCCATCCCTGCCCTCGTCATTGATCCGTCCCAGATAGGGGGCGATGTAGGCCGCGCCGAGGCTGGCGGCGATCAACACCTGCTCAACCTCGAAGCAGGCGGTGAAGGTCACCGGAATTCCAGCTTTGATCAGGCGAGTTGCAGCATCGCTGCCTTCACGGGTGACCGGTAGCTTGACGTGAATCCGCAGTTGCGATGTGGTCAGTTGGCCTAGGGCGTTGCCCACTTCAGCTAACGAATCTGCATCACGCCCCCAACTCTGCAGATGCAGCA
>DASCPR010000128.1:0-14647 GCA_036012625.1 Prochlorococcaceae cyanobacterium Fu_MAG_50 | reverse complement strand
ATCGGAACACCAATTAATGAAAGTGATGCCAATTCTGATACCGCAACTGTTAGTGCTGTTCTCTATGATAACAGTTCAATTCAAGGAGGCGCAAGCAATGCTATCTATTACCTAAGTGATCATAGTATTGTCCACTCTGACAATGCTGGATTGACATCTGGTGAGAGTCCTGATCAAATGAAGCCGTTGCTAAACAAAGATGGTGACACCTACGGTCTTCGTGATCATGTTGTTGGCTTATTTAACACTAAGAAAGGATTCACGATTGTCAGCTGTGATGCAGAAGGTGCCTACAAATCTCATTCTTTCACATGGAACGGTGATGAAGCTGCACAAATTAAAGGACAGGCCAAGGGATTAGGCAAAGGCAAGCTGAAGAGATGGGAGAAGAAAATGGATATGGATTTAAGTGGCGATGGAAAGGTAGGCAAAGTCAAAAAAGTTAAAGATTATGGCCATGACGAAGGTTCAGACCACAGCGGCCATGAAGGAACTGAAACAGGTCATGATTATGGCAATGGTCATGGCGAAGGTTCAGACCACAGCGGCCATGACGGCGGTGGATCTGATTCAGAAGCCGGCAGCACATCCCTCATAAATTATCAAGTCCAATGGGATGGATCTGATGCACCAATTAACTCTAGAATCTATTACAGCAATGAGGGACTGGTGATTTCTGAACAAATCGTAGACCCAAGGGGAACGATTGACACCTATACCAAATTTGTTACTCAAGAAGGATCAGATAAAGATCTAATCACCAACAACTACCATGGATCCCTTGAAGATACAATTATTGGTGTAATTTACACTGACTCGGGACAAGGTGGGAGTTCATATAGTCTCATATCCCAAAATAATACTGATCCAGATAATTACACAGAATATGACTTCAGGATTGATCCCAGCGTTGAAGGCAATGGAATCGCCATTGGACATCCAGATGGTCCAGCAGCATATGATATCTCAAAGCTTTATCAGCAGGAAATGACAGATAGCTATGACTACAATAACGATGGGAAGACAGGAGATATATAAGCCAAATCTAGCAGTAGGCTCCCAGCCTCTACAAACTGATTAGCATCAATCAAAGTGGCATTGCCTTGTGGTAATGCCACTTTTCAATTTAACTCCCTATTAAATAAAGGCTCTCTCCAATGATCGAGATTTTTCGTGCTGGCGGAATCGTCATTATTCCGTTAGTCTTCTTCTCAATAGTTTCAATTTCATTGATTATCGAGAGAGCAATCTTCTGGATTAGACTCTGCCGTCACCAACGTGAGTTTGGCCATGAGATGTTATCAATATTTCGCAACAAACCTGAGAGTATTATTGCCTTCCTGCAGGGTAATCTATTATCACCTCTAGCAAGAATTCTCTTGGAAGCATTGGAGATAAGAAAGTTAAGCCCACAGCAGTTTCATCTTTCAATTGCCAGCGCCATCCAAGGTGAGATTCCAAGATTGCGCAGATTTGACACAGCCTTTTCCACAATCATTAGTGTTTCACCTCTACTTGGCTTGTTGGGAACAATCCTCGGACTGATCACCTCCTTCGATGCGATTGAGCTGGGCTCTATGGGACAGAATGCAAAAGCGGTGACCGGCGGCATCAGTGAAGCCCTTGTTTCCACTGCTGCTGGTTTAGTTGTGGCAATAGGGACACTCTTTTTTGCAAATATTTTCAGGGGCCTTTACCGTAGAGAAATAGCTTTTATCCAGGAGTATGCTGGACAGATGGAGGTGATCTATGAAACTCACTTCGCAGCCTAGCAAGACTAGTAACATGATACAAATAGCTCACTAACTCGTGACTGAGTTCAACCAAACAAATCAAGGCCTTGTTCATGTATTTCAAAGAAGATAACGACAAAGAATTTGACCTTAACATCATCCCAATGATTGATGTGATTTTTGCAATATTAACATTCTTCATTATCTCAAGCTTGCTATTGACACAGACAAAATCCCTGCCAGTCACTCTTCCTAAAGCGACAAGCGGTGAACTACAGCACAAAAACAGAATTGATGTGACAATCAACAAATCAGGAAATATTTATGTGAATAAAATAGAAACAACTCAAGCCAAATTGCCCACGCTGATTTCGGATCTTATCAAAAGCGATGCATCGAATCTTGTCGTTATATTTGCTGATCAGGCCACATCACATGGTCAGGTCGTATCGGTGATGGACATGCTCGGAAAAATTGATGATGTGTCGATTGGCGTTGCTATCAATCCAAAAGTTTAAATTATGGAAACAATAATAATTCAAGGCCAAGCATTCAATAAAGTTTTTAATTGTTGAACAATGGGCTTATCAAAAAAATGTCTGATCCATTATTCAAAAAGCCAGTCAAGGCAAAAGGCAATCCTTCTGGGTGGTTTTGCCGCATCAATCCTTATCCACGCTGCAATAATAAGCCTGGTAAACAGTCTAGTTCCTGATGAAAGGCAGGAATTTGCAATTACAAGTGTTGAATTAATCAATATAGATGCGGTTGATATGCGTGGAGATTCTGAAGCTTCCATAGCGCTTGATGCCAAGGCTAATGATCAAAGTCCCACACCCAGAGCGGAGAAACCGGAACCTATAATTCCAAGAGACTCAAATCATAACGTAAGTCATGACTCAACAAAGTTAGTTCAGAAAAACAAACAACCATTAACCCCTGTGGCGCCAAATGTCACAGCCCAAACACCCATACAAGAACAAACCGATCAGCCACTCATCTCTCGCAAAGTCAGTGCTTCCAAATCAACTCCCCAGGAATCAACACGATCATCGAGCGTCACTGGCTCGCCACTCAGCTCCACAACTAAATCTGGATCTGGATCCAGCTCTGCTGCAAGAAAAGGAGCAAAATCAAATAGCCAGGTTGCCACCAGATCAGCAGTGCGCCAAGTGGTATGTGTTGTTTGTGCTAAGCCCAACTACCCGAGAAAAGCATTGGCTTCCGGCATCGAAGGACAACCGGTTGTGATGGTATCGATTGGTTCCAGCGGACGGGTTGAGGGGGTTTCAATGCGGCGATCAAGTGGCAATGAGGCGATTGACCAGGCAGCACTCACGGCTGCCAGACGCTCCCGTTTCAAGCCAGTACCTGGTGGAGCCAGAATACCGATTCAATATGAATTAACGATCAAAGGTTCGCAACGTCATAAGGAATCATCTCGTCAAGGCGAACGTAAATCACTGCAATTAAGGTAGGCCAATCAATTGATGCAATGATTCAAAATTTGAACACCACGCCACCTCTTATATAGGTACCTGGTTGTGAATAGCGATTAATATTTGGATCTTCTGCATTAAGATATCGAGTATCACTATAAATAAAATAACGAGTATTTAGCAGATTGTAAATACCAGCATTTAGACTTAGATTTTCGTTGATATTATACAGGCCTTTGAGATCAAGTTGTGTATAGGCATCGGGTAAATAAATCTGTTGGAATTCATTTTTCTCGATCCTGGCAACACCCACATAGGTTCCTATCAACTCAACCTCCCATTTCTTATCTGGGGCTCGATAACGCAAACCCACGACAGTCTTGAAAGGGTCCACGCTCTCTAGTGGTTCCCCCTCACCTAGATCATTTCCATAGGTGAGACCCAGTGAGGCAAGCAGGCTGAAACCCTCACCATTCTCTTGTAAGCGGATCTCAGAGCCAAGCTCAAAGCCATAGATTTCAGCAGTTCTGAGATTCTGTGATTGATAAAGGGAAACCAGACTGTTCGCTGGGCATATATCAACATCTTCAAGACAACCAATTCCCGCAAAGCTGAATGGCAGGATGAAATTATCATAATCATTATAAAAGCCAGTCAGTCCAATCTTCAATTGTGGGAATCGCGCTCGTAGACCAATCTCATAGCTATTGCTGGTTTCGGGTTGTAGATCTGGATTCGATAGTGTTTTGTATTTTATACTACCGACTATATTGGTGAACCCGTTATTTATCTCGCTATAAAGAGGGGCCCTGAAGCCTCTCGCATAAGAGCCATAGGCGGCAAACTCATCTGTAAAATTATAAAGTAGAGAAAGCTTTGGTGACAATGAATTGCTCTGAATATCAGCCGATGCTGAGCCATTTTTTTCATATATTTCATCCGGCAAGGTGGTTAAATTATAGTCATCATAGCGAATACCAGCGATCAATTCCCAGTTTAAGTATGTCACTTCATCCTGAAGGTATAGTCCCAGGCGTCTGGTTCTGCTGTCTGGGAAATCTTTGGTTGGGAACGTGCTTGCCGCAGACCGGTTGGATGACTGAGCAAAGATGAGATTTGTAACTAGGCGGTCGCGAGTTCGAGAGTTGAATGTGCTTGATAGATCGATGCCATAGGTTAATTGATGAGTTGCATCACCGGTTCCAAAATCATTTCTCAGTTGCAATTCACCGCCGCTTATTTGATTGATAAATTCATTATGCGTATCCCTAAACATCGGGAAATAATTTGACTTCCTAAATTCTTCGTTATGATCTTTTTGAGATGAGCTGTCATAATATAATCTTGCCAAAGCATACTGTAACCAGCCTGGATCATCGGGGTTATCATATTCAAAAGTCAGCACGGATCTCCATGTCTCAAATGTAATATCCTCCTCAAATGAACTTGTGCTGAAACCATAATCACCTTTGGCGAGATTGTCGGGTGCGAATTTTGTTTCAACTTTTTTCTTCGACCTTTCAACAATCAGGCTGAGTTCACTATAGTCGTTAAAACTATGAACAAGATTGCCATAAACCCCTTGTCCAGACCTCAGTTGTGGATCAATCATTGAATCATCAGCGAGAACATTTGTCTGTTTGCCGTCCTCCCGTGTTACTGCCATGACGACAGACAATCTCTCGTCAAAACGGCCCGCCATTCTAAATGCTTCAGCAAATCCGTAATTGGCACTGCTGAAAATCAAGGGAATGTCGAACGCCAGACTTTCATCGCCCTCAAGAAGATCATCCGGACGCAGTGATGTGAAATTAATCACACCACCCAAAGCATCACTTCCATATAAACTTGAAGCCGGTCCTCGCAAAACTTCCACTCGACTCACCGTAAGAAAATCCACCCATTCACCCCGGGAAACCCGTAATGGTCCAAACTGGAATCGTTCAGGAAGTCGAACTCCATCCTGTCTATAGAGAATTCGATTACCTTCGATTCCTCGGATATTTACATCCTGCAAGCCATAGCGGACATTATTTCTTACCGAAATACCAGGTTCATATTGAAACAGATCCCTCAGATTCAGAATTGAATTATCCTCAATATCTTGAAGAGTAAAGATTGAAATTGTCGCAGGCACCTCAAAGCGCTTACGAGGTGTTCGGGTACCAGTGACTGTGATTCTGAGGAAATCATCAGGGAAGGAATTAATTGCTTCTGGTTGTGTGTCAGCGTGATCGTCTGAAACCCCTTCTTTCCCCTCTTCTGCTGTCTCTTCTTTAGCGTCTTCTGCAGTCTCTAGATTCTGTGCCTGCAGCTCTTGGACTGCTTGATGATTGTTGCTTAAATCTCCAATGGCTGGCCCCTGTTCTGCAAGCAGATTTTGCTTGGCAGAGCTCTCCAATTCAGTAGCTTGTCCTCTTGATTCATTAAGATCTCCCCTATAGAGTTCTCCCCCATTGGCTGGCAACGCTGAATATTGAGTCAATGCAATTAACGCCATCAAGTGAGTGCCGAAAATTCTCATCGGGACCCACTTTTGAAATAAGTCAACAACAATGCCTTGAAGGCTCCATCTGGAATCAGTCGTCTTTTTAGCTCGTGCACGTCAACTCTGGGACACATTGTTGGCCCTCAATTGATCGCCCTGATGCATTCAATTGATACTATTCACCCCCTTGGAAGACTTTTGAGTCCTCTCAGGGTTCCTGCTCAGGGTTTACAGGCCACTTGCAGGTCATTAGCGACCCTTGCCGTGCAGTTGACTGCCTCAAATATCTCCAGCGGCACGTTGATTGGGTAGTCCACTGGCAGGAAATGATTTGGGAGTGGCTGAAGGTGCTGGCAGCTTTTGAGGAGTGAACAAGGTCAGCCACAGCAGGCTGCCGATCAGTAGCGCACCACTGGCTGTGAGCAAGAGGCTGCAGAGAAGCAGACGCTTTGAAGTGCGGGGAAACATCATCGCCGAACCGACCAGGGCCACTGGCCAAAGCGGGGGCACCAGGCAAGCACCAGTTAGCAGTCCGAGACTTGCCCACTGACGTCGACGCACCTGGCGATCCCGTGCCAGCAGCTTCTGCGCCAGCCTGGTCTGTTGCTTTGCCACCGCCTGTTCAGCGTCCTTCTCCTCATCGGTTTTCCAGCGGCCGGCAGCAACGGCTTGTCTCAGTTCTCTCTCAAGATCAGAATTCGCCATGATTGCGTTGCTGCTGAGAACTTTGCTGCTGAAAGAATTGCTGCTGAAAGAATTTCTGCTTAGCGAGTTGCTGTTGAAAAGCTTGCCGCTGATCAGAGGTATGCAATCTGATTGCCTAGGTTTTACCAGTGGCCTTGCGGTAAGCCGGCCGTTGATGGGTGAGCGTGATCAACTCCTTGATCACTGGGTAGGGCTGCAGGTCAATGTCTGGGAAAAAAACAGGTAGATAGGCAAGATAAGCGCAGACAGCACAGTCCGCAGCACTCCAGTTCAGCCCCACCAACGGTCGTTCCGGATTCAGTTGTTTATTGAGCTGTTCCATCAGCCTCGGGAACTCCTTTTCCCGTGTTGAGGGCACAAACAGGGCCATGGCCAGGGTGGAATTGGCAAACAGCACCCATTGGCTTTGCAAGGAGCGATCCACAGGGGTTTTGATGTCATTGCTGTGCTGCTCCGCCAGATGCAGCAGGATCGCCCCGCTTTCAAACAGTTTCAGAGATTGGCCTGAGGCATCGGTGAATTTGTCATCCACAAGGGCAGGCAATTTGCCAAAGGGGTTGATTTCGAGGAAGGGGCTCTGCCGGTGTTCTCCACTGCTGAGGTCCAGCTGCTCGAAGTTGTAGGCAATTCCTTTTTCCTCCATGTACCAGCGGGGCATGGAGGCACGGGTGCGCAGCCCGCCATAGAGGGTGAGTGTCATCAGCCTGATCGTTCGCCAATCGGTTCATTCTCCCTGAACCCCGAGGATCCTTAGGCTGAGTCATGCCCACCCGATGAGCCGGAAGGTCAATACTTCGCATGCACAACAACTTTTTCAACCGCTCCCTGGACAGGGACAGGATCCGCCAAAGGATCCTGCAACTGGAACAGGGCAAGGTCGGCTTCTACAGCGTTGGCCTTTATCCCGCCTCTCTGGCCTACAACTGCGCCATGCAGGCCAAGGGTGACACCCTGCTGCTTGCAGCGAGACCCGGCCGGGAATTGCTGGGAGCTTTTCCGGACTCCTCCATCGAAGGAATGGATCCCGGGCATGTGGAGACCATGGAGATCATGGGCACCCATCTCGAGGCTGGTCAACGGGTTGCGAACACCCTTGCGGATCTGATCGAGAACTGTGAACTGGTTGTGCTGAGTGCCAACAGCAACCATGTGGAAGAGGATCTTCACGAGGCCTGTCGCCTACGGGAGAAGTTGGACCGCACCGAGGTGGTGCTGGCCTGTCTTGCAGGGTCATTCTGTTGCGACCCCATTGCCAATGAGTCCTATGTGTTGTGTGAGAAAGAACCCAATCTCGGCTTCTTCTCTGGCTTTCATCGCCATGGAGCCCTGCGCAACCCTGTTGACAGTTTCACGGCAAATTTCTGCCATCCAAATGCGCTGACAGCGATGTTGGCAGCGCGCATGCTCGACCTTCTTTCGCCCAATATTCAGGTTTCGGCTGGCGTTCACAACGTTGAAGGCCAATACATGAAAGCCGCCAAGAACATGGCTTCCATCTTTGCCGGATTCGGCTACACCTATCACCAGGACAATCCAGGCGTTCTACCGACCCTGCTGACGCTGCTGCTCGATCAGTGCCTTGATCAGGCCGCCACGGTTTCGATGGCGCGAAGCGACCGTCAGCGTCTCTACAACCGGCAGCCATTCCCGCTGACCGAACTCGGTTACGGCGTCCAGCGCATCGAGGCGGCCCTGGTCAGAGATGGAGACATGGAAAAGGTACGGGATCACACCTTTGCCCAGCTCACCGCCATGGTTGCCGATGTGAGGGGAAGCATGATGTTGCCGGTTTCAGGCCAACCGACGAGGAACTTTCAGGCCGGACAGGTTCTCGCCGCAAGGATGCTTCACGAGCAGCGGTGTCCGGATGACTTCGAGGAATTTCAGGACTGGTGTGAGGCCGCCGGGTTGCGCAAAGGTGCCTTGGAAGGCCTCAAGTCACTGCAGCGCTGGCCGCAGATCGCCCGCAACTATGCGATCCCCCCCCATGACGCCTCGATGGTGAACCTGCTTTATATGGCCATTCTCGGCAAGCCTGCAACCAAGGACATTGCCTTTTCGGTGATGACCGAAAGTCGAGAACTCTCGAATTACTGCCAGGAATCGGTGCGACCCGGCCACAGCCGCCGGTATGCCGAAGCCTTGCAGAACCTTCAGGTACCTGAGGCGATGGATCTCCTGGTCAATGCCGTGATCGCCGACAGTGCCCGTCGCGCCTCTCAGGTTGATCTACCGATCGAGGATGTTGCTGCTTCCAATACCACGCCTGCTTATCTGCAGGTGATGAATGTGATCGAGAACGTTCTCTGAATCGCTCTCGGCGCCTTTTCTGGGAGCTTCTCTTGGTCCTTCCCTGGCATCTTTTCTGGGGTTCTTCTCGGAAACCTTCGATCAGCCCCGCGCTGAAACCTTCTTCTGAACCTTCTTCTGAACCGTCTTCGACTCCTGCCTGGACAGCCGCTCCCTGTCCGGACACCCCAGAAGGAGTTGTGAGTTCAGCCCATTCAAGGGATGCTCAGGTCAGACAACCCTCCACCCCATTGCGCAGGGCGCAGTGCCATCCACGTGTCAGGACTTCGCTTCATCCATACCGCTGACTGGCAGATCGGTAAGCCCTATAAAGCCATCGCTGATGACCAGAAGCGATTCAAGCTGCAGCAGGAGCGCCTGGCGGCGATCAGCCGCATTCGTGATCTGGCATTGAAGACGCAAGCGGACATGCTTCTGGTTGCAGGGGATCTGTTTGATTCGCCGACCCCGCCGGCCACCGATGTTCTTGAAGTTCTTGAGCTGATCGGTGAGATGACCATTCCTGTGCTGGTGATTCCAGGCAATCACGACCATGGTGCCCTTGGAACTGTCTGGCACCGCGATGATTTCCTGCGTCATCAGCAACGGATGGCCGCCAATCTGCAGGTGCTCCTCTCTGCGCAGCCCCTGGAATTGGATCAGGCCGTTGTGCTCCCCTGTCCATTGCTTCGCAACAGGGACAGCCGCGATCCCTGCTTGTGGCTGCAAAGCCTCGATTGGCATGCCATCAGCCGCTCAAAGGTACGGATTGTCTTGGCCCATGGGGGAGTGCATGGTTTCGGAGCAAAGGATTACAGCTTCGATGCTCAAGCCCAGCCAGGAGTCAGCAACCTGATTGATCTTGAGATGTTGCCTGCCGATCAGATCGACTACGTCGCCCTGGGCGATTGGCACAACCTCAAGCAGGTCAATGACAAGGCCTGGTATCCAGGGACTCCAGAACCGGATCGTTTTGATCAGGGCGAGGGCAATCAGCGTGGGCAGGTGTTGCAGGTGGAGGTGAGTCGCCAGGGCATTCCCCAGGTAGAGGTGATGGCAACCGGACGTCTTCGCTGGCACAACATCAGCTTCCACTTCAACGGCGATCCAGATCTCGACCGCTTTGAACGGCAGCTCACATCCCTCACCGAGGGACGTGTCAGCCGTGATCTGCTGCGACTGGTGATCAGCGGCAGCCTCAGCCTGGCGGGGCATCGCCGCTATGACCGCTGCATTGAAGACCTGCGCAGCAGCTTGCTGCGTTTACGCCTCAAAGGGGAATGCCATCAGAGCCCTGAAGCAGAGGAACTCGAACAGCTCACCTGCAGAGACGATGATCCCCTGATCGCCGAGGTCGCGACTCAGCTGCAGCATCGCCTTGACACCCTTGCCGATGCAGATTCAGAAGAAGTGGCCATCACCAGAGCAGCCCTTTGTGAGCTCTTTCAGCTCACCACCAGCGGCTGAGATCCATGCGCCTGCTTGATTGTCATCTGCAGAACGTTCGGATTCACAAGGATCTGCAGATTCAGTTCGCCCCAGGCATCACCGTGATCGGAGGGGAGAACGAGACCGGTAAGAGCACCCTGGTTGAAGCCATTCATCGCGCCCTCTTTCTCAAGGCATCAGCCACTGGCGCACCGATTGAAGCGCTTCAGTCGAGCCTCCATCAGGGGCCGCCCATGGTTCAGCTTGCCTTTGAAGCCAAAGGAGAGCACTGGCTTCTGCGCAAACGCTTCAGTGGCTCATCCGGTCACATCAGCTTGGCATCAAGTGGCGATTCACAACCCCTCTCCGGTCCTGCTGCAGAGGAGCTGCTGGCGCAGCTTGTCGGGGTGAAGGAGAGTCTTGGCAGTCGCCAGGCCGGCTCGATCCTGCCGACACGCTGGGCCCACCTCTGGGTGATGCAGGGGCGATCCGGAACCAACCTGCTTGACGCCGGCAAGGACAGCTACGACTTTGATGCTCTGCTCGAGCAGATGGCGCATTGCGGCGGAGCGGCTGTGCAGCAATCACCCCATGATCAACGGGTGGCGCGGCAGATTGATGGCTTGCTGAATCAGAATTTCACCTCCAGAGGGATTCGTAAGCATTCACCTCTCTGGCAGCGGCAGGCAGAACTCGATCTCGCCGAAACAGACCATGCCCAGGCTTTGCAGCGGCTGGAGGACTACCACAAGGCAGGGGAGGAATTCGCCACGCTCAGCACTGCCCTGGCAAGTCTTCAGAACGATGAATTGCCCAGACAGGAAGAGCGCAGACGCGCCCGCTCAGAGCTTGCCCAGAAAAGCTCAAGACTTGAAGCGGCGATCACCCTGAAAAGCAAGGAACTTGAACCGATAAGGCTCTCCCATCGAAATGTTCAGCAAACCATCAACGTCCTCAACGGCCTGACTGAGGAGATTCAGAAGAAGGAAAAGCTTCTCAGCCAACTGTTGCCCACCCTGAAGCAGGGCGACAGTCGGGAACAGGAGTTAACGGCAATGCTCAAGAACAGAATTGAAGCCTGCAGAACCCTCGAGGCCCAGAGAAACAATTTTGAAACGAAGCTTGAATGCCTGCGAGCACTGATGGATCAGGCCCTGACCAGAGAGGCCATCGAACGGCTGAGCAATGATCTTGCTCAACAACAGCGCAACCTTCAGCGGCGTGGGCAGATTGAGCAGAAGCTCGCAGCGTCGCCTGAGATCAATAAAGAGAAGTTGAATGCACTGCGGGATCTTGAACAGCGTCGACGTGATGCGATCACCCGCAAACAGGTCATGGCTGCTGAGCTGAAGCTGCTGCATACCGATCAGGACGTTTGCCTCAATGGCGACGCCCTCCGGGTCGGAGAAACCAGGCAGATCAGTGAACTGGTGCAACTGGCGGTTGGCCCCGGGGTTGTTGTGGAGATCAGCCCCGGCGGTGGCAAGACCCTCGAAGATCTCAGCGATCTGTGCAAACGGACCGAGCATGACCTTGCGGCGGCGCTCTCCGCCTCAGGAGTGTCTGGCCTTGAAGCTGCGGCAAAGCACTCTGAACAACGCCTGCTTCTGCATCAGGAGCTCAATTCACTCAAAACGGCATCACAACAAAACATCAGCACTCTTGAAGCTGATCTGAACCAACAGAAGCAGCGTGCCGCAACCATTGAGAGTCAACTCCTGGGGATGGTGGAGACCCGCAGCCTGATTGAAAGCAAACGCACGCTTCCCGAGACGGGAGAGGGCTTGAATGCACTTCTGCAAAGGGGTCAGCAAACCTTGAGCGCCACGATCAGGAGTCTTCAGGAGACAGAAGCGGAGCGCAACAGAACAAGGGACGCCCTGGATGGATTCCGTCAGGCCAGGCTTCAGCAGACGAGTCAAAAGGATGTTCTGGAAGCAGAGCTCAAGGATCGCCGCCAGAGGATTGAAGCCTTGGTTGCCGCTCACTCCAGTCGAGAGGCCCTGGTCAGGGAGCTTGAGGGGTGGGCGAAAGATCTTCAGAAAGGGCAGCAGGAGCTCGCAGAACTCCATGCTCAGACAAAGGCCCTGGCCAACCCAGACAGCAGCAACAGCAGCCTGGCGAAGCTGGACACTGAGATCGAAAGGCTCAAGCAACGGATCGAACAACTGATCGATCAACGCGGTGCCACCAAGCAGCGTTGCGAAAGCATCAGTGCAGAGGATCCATTCGCAAGGGTTGAACAGACCGGGGTTCAACTTGAGGCCGCTCGCAAGGATCAAGCCACCATCCAGCGGCGCACCGAAGCACAGAAGCTTCTCCAACGCCTGTTCAGCGAATCCCAGGCGGATCTTTCGAAACGCTATTCGGAGCCGCTGGCCAATGCGGTGAGCAACTATCTGCGTGCCTTGATCCCCAGCGGACCTGTCGCCCAACTCAGTTTTGATCAGGCCACGGGTTTCACGGGATTACAACTGCGCCGGGGTGAACAGTTCTACCGTTTCGATCAACTCAGCGGCGGCATGCGCGAACAGCTGATGACGGCCCTGAGGCTCGCGATGGCCGATGTGCTCAAGGGAGGCCATGACGGCAGCCTGCCACTGGTGTTTGACGATGCCTTCAGCAATTCGGATCCAGGCCGGATTGCAATGCTGAAGCAGATGCTCAACTCCGCGGTTGCAAGAGGGTTACAGGTGGTTCTTCTGACCTGTGATCCAGCTGCTTACCAAGCCTTCGGGGACCAGCGCCTTGAGCTTGGCAAGGATTGAACTCAGAGATGCTCTGGCTGAGGATTGATCACTGCAGGACTGAGCCACCGCATGTTTTTGTGCACACTTAAGGCTCGCAGACCTCTCGGAAACGTCCATCGTTGAATTCCATGACCCACTGGAATCCGGCTTGTCGGGGACATCTTCACGCTTCCACGACTCCCTGGCTCTGATCGCCGGCAGATTTCACCCTCCTGAGCAGATTGCAGGGATTGCTTCCCTCGGTTCAGGAAATGTCAACGAGACGTTCCTTGTCACCCTTGACGGGGATGGGCCAACAAGAAACTTCGTGATGCAAAGACTGAATACAGAAGTTTTCAACCGTCCCGATCTGGTGATGCGTAACCTGCTTGCCCTTGGAACTCACGTTGAGCAGCGACTTGCCGCGCAACCATCCGAGCTTGAAGGCAGACGTTGGGAAATTCCAAGGGTGGTCTCCACCCGTGATACAGATGGTCTTTGGGTTGAACAGGACGGTCAGTTCTGGCGAACGATCACCTACATCGGAGCCGCAACCACCTCTGATCTGATCACTGACTGCTCCCATGCCAAGGAAGTGGGCTATGGGCTGGGGATGTTCCATCACCTGATCAGTGACCTGCCCGTTAACGAACTCGCGGACACCCTTGAGGATTTCCACGTCACCCCCGCCTATCTGCAGCAGTACGACAGGAGCCTGAACGTCTTCAAGAATTCAGCCAAGTCGGATCTGCGTTCAGATCCACGTCTGCTGAAGGCCATGGCTTTTGTTGAGGGTCATCGCGCAGAGGTTGATGTTCTTGAGGTGGCACTCGCCAATGCTGAACTCCTTAAGCGGCCAATCCACGGAGACCCGAAGATCAACAACGTGATGATCGATGACGCCACCGGTCAGGCGGTGGGTCTCATCGACCTGGACACGGTCAAACCCGGCCTGGTGCACTACGACATCGGCGACTGTCTTCGCTCCTGCTGCAATCCGGCGGGAGAGGAAGCCACGGATCTTGCTGATGTGGTCTTTGACCTCAGCATATGCGAGGCGATTCTCGAGGGATATCTCACCGTGGCAGGAGGGTTTCTGCAGGATATGGACTATCGCTATCTACCTGACTGCATCAGGTTGATTCCCTTTGAGCTGGGGCTTCGGTTCCTGACGGATCACTTCAACGGCAACATTTACTTCAGAACCAGCAGAGCCGCTCAGAACCTGGATCGAGCTGAAGTGCAGTTCCGGCTCACAGAGAGTATCGAAGCGCAGTGGGATGAGATCACTGCGCTGATCAAACGTCTGACCCCCACTGTTTGAGATGGCCCGCCAAGCCGTGATGGTTCGACAGGTCTGCACGTTGGTGCCCTTTGACCCTGCATGCAGTCCTGACCTTCTCGTCAGCGCCGAAGTGATCTGGCGTAAGGACGGTGTTCTTGAGTTGAGTTACGGCCTGCGCAGCAAAGCCGACGGCAGCCTCTCCGACGTTCTGCTCCAGCCTTCTGCCCAGACCCCACAGCGGCAAGATCAACTCTGGACACACTGCTGCTTTGAAGCCTTTCTTACATTGCCTGATCAGCAGAACTACTGGGAACTGAATATTTCACCTGCCGGTGACTGGAATCTGTATTCCCTCGAAAACTACCGGCAGGGACAAAAGGCTGAAGCCAGCGTTCAATCACCCAGGGTCAATGTTCAAAGAAGCCCCCTGGCTTGTCAATGTGATGTGCAACTGGACCTGCGCCCCTGGTGGCCTGATGTGTACAAGGCTCCGTTGCTCGGTCTGGCAGTTGTATTAGAGCGATCCGATGCCAGCCTTAGTTACTGGGCCA
>DASCPR010000127.1:0-7088 GCA_036012625.1 Prochlorococcaceae cyanobacterium Fu_MAG_50 | reverse complement strand
TGAAGTTAAGGTCTGCTTCTGATATGGCTGAGGAAAACATGTCCCTGAGCATATCAGCCCTGAACTGGTCTGAGTTGTTTTCCGCAAGGGAATCACATGTTTCGATTAGCTCAGTGCAACTAAATACACAGCCTGCATTAGAAACTTCTTCCTCTGACCATCCTGGTTGGCTTACAAGAGAAGGTGGTTGTTCAGCAATGATGATTTTATTGATCAGATCCGCCCCAAAAATGTCTAAATAGCACCAGATCACAGCATTTCCCATGGAGTGTCCGAGGATATTGATGCCGGGAATGTCTATCCAGTTCAGTACTTCATGTAAATCCTTGGCAAAGCGAGAAATTCGGTATCCATAGTTGACCTTTTCGGATTCGCCATGGCCTCGCCAGTCCAGCGCAAAGACGTTAAAGCGATCTGACAAGCCAAACAGCTGATGGCGAAACATGGAGGCGGTTTGAGACCATCCGGGCAGCAGCAGAAGTGGAGGACCAGAGCCAGCATTGAGCATGTGCAAGTTAGTGCCATCAGAGATGGGGATATTCAAGTGATCAATTGATGTCATTGGTGATCCTGTTTTGGGTGCTTTGTAGAATTTTTAGCGCTTGAATGCGTAAGGCATGTTGTTTGTGAATCGCGAAAGCCTATCTAAGTCATCTTCCTCATGCAGTCTGGATGATGTAAGTAGCTTGCGCTTGTCTGCTTGTAGAATATCATCCTAAGGCGCCCGTTGAAATTCAATGGCGAGAACCCAGCACAAGCCTATTTGATGTTCCCGATAATCGACTGTATCGCCTTCTGATTGGTGCTGTGATTTGTCTCGCTCATAGTATTTGTCTGCTGTCTGAATTTCAGCCTGGGTTTTTGAATATGCTCAGAATTTGGCCCGAGTATTGATCTTTTTGTTCCAGAGTGGTTCTGACGCATGCCAGGGTTCTTATGCCAGTATTCTTGTGCCAGCCTTATTCTGGTAGTGTTCATCGTTTCGATCGCAGATTGAATCGTAAATAAAATAACTATATGAGAATTTTGCCTGATTCGTTGTTTAATTAAGTCACTTGTTTACACATCGCTTCTGATTTTCTATGAGCATGGGTCAAATCTCCTGAGCTGAAAACCTGGGGCTGGAATCGCTTGATCTGAATCGAGGGCTGCCGCGATGGGTTCAGCACGGGAACAAAGGGCGGCTTGGCAGGATTTCAATCCTCTTCCAGCAGCAGTTGGCCGAAGTCCACATACAGCTGTTCCTCTTCACTTCCTGGCGTTGGCTTAGGGCGATTGGGTCGATTTATTTTCCCCTTGGCTGACGAAGGGCGGCCTTCTGGGGACGCGCTTGGCGTTTTAAGGGGTTGATTCGTTGCCAGGGGCTGATTTGTTTTCAGGGGCTGATGACTGAGGCTGGACTGTTGGGGCTTGCGGCTGGCCTCCGCATGCTTGAGGCGTTCGATCAGGTGTTCCGGAACGGTTCCATCCGGACTGACCTGCATCAGTTCATGGAAAAGGGCTTCGGGGTTCTGTTCTGTTTCAACGCGATGGCGTTGTTGTGGGGCCGGGGTCCCTTTCGATTTCCTGCCGTCGGGATCCGTGCTCTGGGGGTCAGGCAGTGGCTCGGGCAGTTGGCGGCCAAGGTCGCGAAGTCGTTCAAGGCTGCGTGGGTCGAAGCTCATGGGTCTGAAGAGGGGGCATTCAGCTGCAGCCGAGACTTTCGCGGGTCGTGCGGCCTGTTGTTGGGTTGGTTCCCTCAGCTGTTGCACAAAGGGTTCTGAGTACATCACCACGCAATGGCACGTTGGTGAAGTCGGCTCCTGTAATCGTCACATTGGTGAAGCGTGTGTTGAAGGCAAAAGCATCTTCTAGAACAGCATTGCTGAGATTGGTTCCATCAAGATTTGCAGAGTCGAGGGTGGCCTCACGCAGGTTGGTGTCACTGAGGTCTGCCTCCTGCAATTTCGCGCCGAACAGACTGGCTCCACTCAGATCACTGCCGGAAAGATCCGCTCTGCGCAGGTTGGTGAGGTTGAAGATCACACCTCGCAGGTCGAGGCCAGAGAAATCACTGCCAATCAGCACCTGCTTGGCATAATCCATCGTTGCCCAGGCTGGCTGGGGGGGGGCAAAAAGCAGGCTGGATAGAGCAAGGGAAGCAATGGATAACAGTGCTAGCAGGCGTTTGCGTAAATCCATGCATCTGATTCAATCCGGCAACCCTAAAGCTCTCTGATGCCAGTTGAAGAGGGGCTGTGATCAAGGGGGACAGGCTGTTAGGGCAGACAGGCTGTTAGGGCAGACAGGCAGCAGTAGCAGCAAGGCTGTTCAGCGGATCTGCTGTTCAGCGGGCTTGTGGTTGAGCGGGTTTGCCCTTGCGCTGGTCTGGTGGACTGGTTCAGGCAGGGGTCAGTCTGTTTAAGGTTTCTGGACGTCGGCAGGCCAGTTGCAGGCGATTCCCCTTGCGACTCCAGCGGATGTCATCAAAACACTGATGAATCAGAAACAAACCCCGGCCATCGTTGGCATCCAATTCTTCCGGAAGACTGCCAAGACGGGCCTGGTCGGGCATGCCATTGCCTTCATCCTGGATCTGCCAGATCAGCCAGTTGGGTGTGAGAATCCGGCGGATTCGAAGGTTCTTCGCCGGATCGCTGTCATTGCCATGACGCACGGCATTCACCAGCGCTTCCTGAAGGCCCAGCTGCAGTCGACTCGTGGTTTCGAGGCAGCCCACTGGTTCCAGCAGGATCTCAAGCAGGGGTGAGAGCTGCAGGGTGGAGGGCAAGATGAAATCTGCCCAGCGGAACAGAGGCGTACGGGCGAGTGGGCTCAAACTGAACAGGTTCCTGGCTGCCGTCCAATCCCGGGATGACATCAGGACCCTTGAAGACCTGTAAAAACCATACCCTTTAACGGTCCAGACGTCACAGGCTCAGCCCTTGGCGCTTGCTTCACGACGTTCCAGCAGGGCCGGATGGCTGAGCAGGGCATCGATGAGACGCACTCCCCGCAGCTGATTGGTCAAGGGCATGTGGCCCTCCGGAGCCTGTATGGACCAGTTGAAGGCGGTTGGATAGCGAGTCCATACCTCATCCACCTTCCAGCCGATCCGTGGCCAGAGGCGGTCGTAGCGACCACCCAGGGCTGCGAGCAGACGAGCCTGGATGGAGAATCCGAAACGTCCCTGGGAATAGGCCATCCAGAGGCGATCCAATGTCACCAGATCGAGGCCCTGCATCTGGGGCACTTCGCTGAAATAGACGTAGCCGCGACGCTCTGCTTCTTGACCTGCAAGCTGCCGCAGCACGCTGCTGGTGAAACGGTCAGCCTGTTCAAAACGTTCATTGAGTAGATCGTCTTGCAGCGGTCCGTAATCAATCTCAGCCCCGGAAGGAGCACAGAACCAGCCCTGCTCTGAACGGCAGATCAGAGGGGGGAGAGCTTCAGGGTTGTGCCGCTGTAAGACCTGCAGAATCCAACCGGCAGCCCAGTTGTCACCTTCAGGATCAAAGCCTGCAAGGGCATCGGCACCGAGTGCTGCCAGGTCAGCGGAACGGGATTCAACCGACTTGATCAGGCTGCGTTGCTGACGTGCTGATCCGCTGGAGAAGCGTTCCAGCAGATCCTTGAGGTTGAGGTTGGCGGCAGGAGAGGAACCGGAGAGCATGGATCGCTGCCGACCGCATCTTTGCTCGGCTTTCGCCCACTATGTCAGGCATGGTCGTCCCAGCCTCTCTATCGATCGCGTCTTTCCGTCAGACGGAGGGTCCCCTGGTGGACGTTCGCAGTCCGGGGGAATTCGCCAAAGGCCATTGGCCTGGTGCCATCAACCTGCCCCTGTTCAGTGATCAGGAACGGGCGGAAGTCGGCACGATCTACAAGCAGCGGGGGCGCCGGCAGGCGATCCAGCGGGGACTGGCGATCACGGGTCCGAAACTGGCAGATCTCTCGGAGGGGCTGCAGAGATGCGTCAACACCAACTCAGATTCAGCCCTGAGGTTGTATTGCTGGCGAGGCGGAATGCGCTCAGGCAGCCTTGCCTGGCTGGCGGATCTTGTCGATCTCAAGCCGGTGCTGCTGGATGGTGGTTACAAGAGCTATCGACGCTGGGTGCTTGAACGGTTTGAGCAGATCTGGCCCCTGCGCCTGCTGGCTGGCAGAACCGGAACCGGCAAAACAGATCTGCTCTTGGCTCTAGCCAGACGCGGCGTTGCCGTGGTGGATCTGGAAGGTCTTGCTCATCACCGGGGCAGCAGCTTCGGAGGGCTGGGGATGCCCCCTCAGCCGAGTACTGAGCACTATGAGAATCGCCTGGCCGAGGTCCTGGAGCGATGTCGCAAAGAAGCGGCCCAGGAGATCTGGCTGGAGGCGGAAAGTTCCCGGGTTGGGCGTTGCAACATCCCCGCGGCCCTTTTCAAGCAGATGCAGGCAGCTCCGCTTCTGGAAATCCGCCGAACTCTGCAGGAGAGGGTCGATCGTCTTGTCGATGTGTATGGCCTGCAGGGACGGGAGCTCCTGCAGGCGGCCACGTTGAGGATCAGTAAAAGGCTGGGGCCTCAGCGCACACAGCAGGCCATGGATGCCCTGGAGATTGATCGATGGGATCTGGCCTGTGAGGCCATGCTCGATTACTACGACCGCTGCTACGACAGTGAGTTGGCCAGGGATCCGGATCGAAACAGTGCTGATCTTGCCGGGTTTGGCTGCGATGAAGCTGCAGCAATGCTGCTGGAAAAGGGGCTGATGCGGCCCTGCAGTGGATCACCACAAGGTGACACTCCCCTTAAGATCACGGCTTACTAAAAGAATTCATGGCTGACGTCAACAAGTCTGCGGCAATACAGTTCTTCCGTGGTGTCGATGAACCGGTGGTGCCTGACATCCGCATCACCCGCAGCAGGGATGGTCGCACTGGCCAGGCCAAGTTCGATTTTGAAAAACCCGAGGCCCTTTCCCCTGAGTCGATGGGAGACATCAGCGGCATGTTCATGGTTGATGAAGAGGGAGAGATGACCACCCGTGATGTGAATGCTCGCTTTGCGAATGGCTCGGCAAGTGCCCTTGAGGCCACCTATACCTGGAAGACAGAAGCTGATTTCGAGCGGTTCATGCGTTTCGCTCAGCGCTATGCAGATTGCAATGGCATGGGCTATTCCCAGAATGCTGGCGATAACGCCGGCGACAATGCTGGCCCCGTCGACAGCACAGGTTGAAACTGCCTGAATGGCTTGGTCTGGCTGCCCTGCTGGCGGCAGTTCTGTTGCTCTGGAATCTCAGGGTCGTGCTGCTGCTGCTGTTCACAGGGGTGGTGATCGCCATGGCTCTTTGCACCCTGGTGGGAGCCGTTCGGGAGCGAAGGCCGATGTCTCGCCCCCTGGCGTTGCTGATCACGCTTTTGGGCCTGATGCTGGTGATCGGTCTTACTGCAGCGGTGGTGGTGCCACCATTCATCGATCAGTTCAGCCAATTGCTGCTGAAGCTGCCTGCAGCGGCCAAGGAGTTGTGGCAACTGGCCACTGAAGCCATACAGAGCACCTCAGACATGGTGTATGGGCCAGGAGCCCACGGCAGTTGGGAAAAAAGGTTGTTCCCCAATGGCATCAACCCGTTCACCAACAGTGAGGCCATCAGTTCAGGTCTGAATCAAGGTTTGCGCAGCTTGCTTGGACTGGCGGGGAATATCGGCAGCGGCATGGTCAAGGTGTTGTTTGTGTTTGCGGTGACCTTGATGGTCTCCGTTCAGCCAATGGCCTATCGCGAGGTTGCGATTCTGCTGCTGCCCTCCTTCTACCGGCGCCGTGCCCGCGGCATCCTTCTCGATTGCGGCGAGGCATTGAGCAGCTGGATGTTGGGAGTGCTGATCAGCTCTTTCTGCGTGGCGATTCTCGCCGGGATCGGTCTTTCCCTGCTCGGTGTGAAGTTGGTGATGGCCAACGCTCTGCTGGCTGGTCTTCTCAATGTGATTCCCAATGTCGGCCCAACCCTGAGCACGATCTTCCCGATGGCTGTGGCCCTGCTGGATGCGCCGTGGAAGGCCCTGGCGGTGCTGGGGCTTTATTTCGTGATCCAGCACCTTGAGAGCTACCTGATCACACCTTCCGTCATGCACCATCAGGTGAAGTTGCTTCCTGGTCTCACCCTCACCGCCCAGTTCATCTTCACGGTGATTTTCGGACCGCTCGGGTTGCTGATGGCTCTGCCTCTGGCTGTGGTGCTCCAGGTGGTGTTCAGAGAAGTGGTGATTCACGACCTGCTTGATCCCTGGAAGCGCAAGCGACTGGCGCCATGAACGCACGCACTCTCCTGGTTGCCTTCACCCTTGTGGTGCTGACCCTGCTGATCTGGCAACTGCGCTGGGTTTTGCTGGTTCTGTTCGGGGCTGTTGTGCTTGCGGTGGCGCTCGATGTTTTGATCCATCAGCTGCAAAAACGCACCAACTGGCAACGGCCCCTCTCCCTTGCGGTTGTCTTGCTGGCTTTGCTGATTGGAGGTGTTGTTGTCTGGCAACAGCTGGTGCCAGAACTGATCACCCAGATCGAGCAACTGGCTGAAGATCTGCCGATGCTGATGGCCAAGCTGGGATCGATGCTTGGTGAGAATCCAGTGTTGATGGATTTGGAGACATCCTTCAGCTGGAATCAACTCAGACCATTGGGGACTCAGCTGCTGGGATTTGCCGGTGGAGCTGCAAACAGCCTGATTCAGGTGTTTCTGATGAGTCTGCTTGCGGTGTTGTTGACCCTGGATCCGGCCTCCCACCGCAGGATGGTGCTCGCCGGAACCCCGCGACCCGCTCGTGAGGAGGTGGCTGAACTTCTGGATCGCTGCCGGTTGGCCCTTGGCGGCTGGCTCGCAGGCATGACCCTGTCAGCTGTTGCTGTGTTCCTGCTCACCTGGGCAGGGCTGATCCTGCTGGGCGCTCCTTTAGCGCTGTTGAGCGCACTGGTCTGCGGGATGCTGACCTTTGTGCCCACCATCGGCCCCACCGCTGCAACCCTGTTGCCGGTAGGGCTGGCACTGCTGGTTTCACCAACCCTCACCCTGCAGGTGCTTGTGCTGCGGTTGGTGCTGCAGAACCTGGAGGCCTTCTTGATGACACCCTT
>DASCPR010000126.1:0-4019 GCA_036012625.1 Prochlorococcaceae cyanobacterium Fu_MAG_50 | reverse complement strand
TCCTCAGCCGTGATCAACAGACTCGGCATGCAGGGTTGCTCCTGCACAGCATCAACGCAGTGATAAATCCCCATGGAATATCTGCTGAGATTCAGCAACCTGGCGGTGAGCGGGTTGTAGGTCCACAACCAAGGCCGGCGAAATCCTGTGATCAGGAAGGCCAACTCCAGACCCAAGCCAAGGCTGAATTGATTCAACAGACGCGCAAGTCCACTGCTGCCTCCCGGAAGCACCAATGGCGACCAGACCCAGAGATGTCGGCGAACCTGTCGAGGCAGGCGCAATCCAGATAGCAGGCGGCGGAAAATGCGTCTGAGGTCGCGACCTGAGGGCTGCGCTGTGCGCAACCCGAGAGACTCCACATACAGGACGCGATGCCCTTCGCTGACAAGGGAACAGGCAACATGCTGTTTATTGGTCCAGAGAGGATGATCCCAATCCGCTGTGGCGATCAGCACCACATCAGCCATTGGAAAGAGTCACCAACTCCTTAAAAGAACTGGATGAATGCTGCAGCTGTTCATAGGTTCCAGAAGCCACAATCTCAGCATTTCTGAATTCATAGATGCGATCGCAGTAACGAATCGTGGAAAGCCGATGGGCAATCACGATCGTGGTGCAGCGACGAGCAATCAGCTCCAACGAATCCATCACATCACTTTCAGTCTTGTTATCCAGGGCGCTGGTGGCCTCATCTAGAACCAGCACCTGGGCTCGCTTGTAGAAGGCCCTGGCAAGGGCGAGGCGCTGCCGTTGCCCGCCGGAAAGGCGAACGCCATCCTCACCAACCCTTGTAAAGATTCCATAGGGAAGATCAGAGACAAATTCAGCCAATTGTGCCATTTCCAGGCATTCCCAGAGGGCATCTTCATCGATCTGATCATCATCAATTCCAAAAGCCACATTATCTCGAACACTGGAATCAAGCAGGTTGATGTTCTGAGGAACAAAGGCACAACACTGCTGCCAGGCCTGAACTTCCTCCTGGCTCAGTTCGAGGCCATCGAGGCGAAGCTGGCCCTGCTGCGGTGTCAACAGGCCAAGCAACAGGTGAGCTGCTGTTGTTTTGCCGCCACCCGTGGTGCCAACCAGGGCAACCCTAGCGCCTACAGGAATCGACAGATCTATATCCTTAAGAGCCCAAGGGGAATCGTCAGAGTATTTATAAGAAATCCTGTCAAGTTTGATCGTATAACGGGGCATGATCCCAGCAGGACTAACTGAAGCAGCAGCAGACAAAGAAGCCGCAGGATTCAGCAGACGTGAAGGCTGGAGATGCAGAAGTTCAAGGGCATCATCAAGATCAGGAAGGGCACCACGCAATCTGTTCACAGCACGTGTCACGGCTTGGATTGGCGCCGAAAGACGCAATGAAGCAAACACGATGCCCACCAGGGCCGGCAACGCGTCCCTGACGGCCTCTGTACCAGCGCCACTGAGCAGGGGAGGCAGCAGACCCAGAGCAAATAAAACCGTGACGCCAGCAGGCTCAATCACAAAACGCGGTAGATCAGGCAGGATCTTGGCCATACGGTCATAACGCTTGCCCTCTGAACCGATTTCCTCAAAACGACTCAGGAAAAAAGGTTCTACCCCGTGCAGATGAATATCTCGGATGGAGCGGGTGGATTCAAGAAAAAGTTCATTCACTCTTCGCAAATATAAAAATTGTTGACGCACAAGAAACCTCATTCTTGGCGTGATCAACATGGAAGCAACTGCGTAGGAGACAATCAGCAAGCCAAACAACGCCAAGGCGATCCAGCCGAAGGCAACAACAACGCCAACAACAAGGATCAGAGAAGAAAGAGTATTTCCCAAAATAGCCAGCAATGGCATCACAACACTGTCTGAAATCTTGCTGAGAACACGATTAAGACGCGTCAACAACTGAACAGAGTTACTTTGACTAAAATAATCAAAAGACTGCAGCAATAAATTCGCATAAATCCTATTGCCCAAAGAAGACCATATCTCGGCACTAACCCTGGCTTCGATCAATTTAGCCAGAAACTTAAGCCCCGTAGAAAACCAGATCAGACCAATCAGAATACCAACAATCCAAAGCCCACGATCAAGAGCATCACCACCAAAAACACGCACAAATGGAATATTATCCGCCAGACTCGAACCACTAAGAGAACCAACCAACTTGGCGATCAAGCCAACAAAGACAAGATCTGCAAGGCCAACTGCCGTGGAAATAATCAACAACACCCACAAGCCACGGAATTGCCGACTGGGTAGATAGCTGAGCACATCTCCCAGACGGTTCAATGTGGCACTTCTAACCATCAATCGCCTTTGCTTAAGCAGCCCGAGTCCAGGCAAAAGCCGATTTACCAAAAATCTGAGATCAACATACGGGTGCCATCCCCCCAGTCACGAAGACATGGGTCAGCCAGCAAACCGATCGACCACCCAGGCAGCAAGCAGGGTTGAAGCCTGTTCTGTGCGATCGCAGCCTGCCAAGCCCAAACAAGGCTGAAGATGCCAGGGGTGAGGTTCAAAAGTCATTTCGAAGTAGAAAGCCAAGCAAAAAACCAAGCGGAAAACCAAATAAAAATCAAGTGAACAATTAAGCGGAAATATTCTGTGAAAAGGTTCTGTGAAAAGGATCAGACAAACGGATCCAACGCAAACCAGGCGAAGTCGCGTCAGCGATCCAATCTGCGTTGCAAACGGTTGATGCCTCGAGAGATCAGCGCACGGGTCTTGATACGCCATAGCGGCCTGGAGATCAGAGGCTGATCAGCTGATTTCAGGCAATCAAGACTATTCAACACATGCCGCCATCTGCGCTTCAGGGTTGGTTCACTGTATTGATTCAAAAGCGTCTGCAACTGCTTGGGATCAGAAAGCCATGCATGAGGATCCACAAGGGCCGCGTTGATTCGCTGCAGATCATTGGCCAGGCTGCCACAGCCAATCTGATGACCGACAAACCCGGGATCCAAAGTATCTGCCAAGGCATGATTGAAGCTGCTGAAAACAACACAGCCACAAGCCATCGCTTCCAGCGGCGGCAAGCCAAAACCCTCACTCACACCACGACCTCGCCAATAGTCTGCGGAATCATAGAGATAGACCTTTGCGTCATTGAATAGCCCGACGAGATCGTCGACCCAGCCGCGTTGAACGGTTACAGCAAGCCCCTGAGCCTCAAGTGCAGGCAGAAGTTGTTTCAACACATAGGCGCTGCATTTGCGCTGCTGCACCAGCACATCAATGGAACGAGGCCTGCTGACTCTGCTTTCCGTTGATTCAAGCCGGTGTCCACGCTCCAACCATTGAGGTTGAAGCGCATTCGGCACGAGAAATAATGGATTACGCGGCGCCCTCGCTCCCCAATAGGCCAAGGTGTTCCTGCTCACTGCCAGAACAGGAACTCCAGCAGGCAAGTTGAATCCATAGCCAGAACTATGGGCATGATAGGCAACCAACCGCCCTCGCAATCTGTTGAGGAGTTCAGGTACATCAAAGCCCCAACTCACCACCCAGAGAACGTCGCGATCCTGTTCAGTCTGTTGAAGCAGATCATCAAGAAAGGGAAGATCATGCTGTTTCTGCTTATAGGTAACAATCTCAGTGTCAATGATCTCTCCGACAAGACGAGCCGTCTGCAGTTCAACCGCTAGACCGCCGCATCGGTAACGGTCGGTTGTGCCTGGAACCAGAAAACAGACTTGCTGCACATGAACGCCGTTGACGACGGAAGCAGAAACACCTGCAGGGCACTATGCACCATGCCAGGCATTCCTGCTTTGCAAGCTGCTTTTGTACGCAAGCTTTTTAGCTGGCTATCAGGCGGCCGCAGTTTCGGTGCTCCCCTGGCGCTGACGACGGGTCAGGAAACCAAACAGCACCTTGCCGATGGCTATGACCAGATTCCCCTCCAGCTCCTTGAACATGTTCATGTTCAGGTGGAAGGCGTTGTTGGCCTCCTTCACGATCTGATCCCCAGTGCCCTGATCGATCGGCAGTTGATCCAGCTTCTCCCTGTAGCTGGTCTTGAAGGC
>DASCPR010000125.1:0-7460 GCA_036012625.1 Prochlorococcaceae cyanobacterium Fu_MAG_50 | reverse complement strand
AGGGCGCGATCGGGGGAGAGGATGTCCTTATAGGCACCGCTTTTGATCGTCTCGAAGCGGATGCCAATCCGTTCCAGCAGCTTGGAGAGGTTGTTGCCGCGCAGGATCACGCCGATCGAGCCTGTGATCGTGCCTGGATTGGCAACGATCTTGTCGGCAGCAACGCCCACGTAGACCCCGCCCGAGGCGGAGATATTGCCGAAGCTCGCCACCACCTGGCAGCCTTTTTCGCGCAGGCGGATCAGTGCAGCGTAAATCTCCTGGCTGTCGCCAACTGTTCCCCCAGGACTGTCCACCCGCAGGAGCAGGGCAGGGCATTCCCGGCGTTCAACCTCCCGCAGAGCTTTCAGTACCCGCTTACGAGTTGCCCCGGAAATAGCACCTTCGATCGTGATGCGTGCCATTCGTCGGCGAGATTTGCGGCTCCAGGGCCAGACCATCTAAGTCAGTCGTACTGGTCAGGATCTTAAAAAGGAGACCGACGCTTGGCCCGATGGTTTCGATTCGCCACTGGCTGTTGATGCTTCTGCCTTTTGCTCTTTGGGGCACGGCCATGGCTGCAATGACTCCCCTGGTGAGCTCCGCTGGGCCGGTGCTGGTGGCCAGTCTGCGACTTCTGCCGGCTGGGATTGTGTTGCTGACGGCGGTGCCATGGCTTGGCCGCTGCCTGACGGTGGCCCGTTCCGACTGGTTCTGGTTTCTGATCTTCACGGTCATTGATGCCAGCCTTTTTCAGATCTTTCTGGCTCGGGGGCTGGTGCAGACCGGCGCCGGCTTGGGGTCTGTGCTGATCGATTCCCAGCCACTTCTGGTGGCCTTGCTGGCGCGCACCCTCTTCGGTGAAGCGATCAATCCGATCGGCTGGCTGGGCTTGATGCTTGGTCTTGTCGGCATCCTCTGTCTTGGCGCCCCCCCGGATCTGCTTCGCCACTGGTGGCTGCTCGGCGAGCCCGTCACGGCCTCCGGCCTCTGGAATGGAGGTGAGGGCTGGATGCTCGCTGCCGCTGTTGCCATGGCCCTTGGCACCGTGCTCTGTCGCTATGCCTGCCGCAACAGTGACCCTGTTGCCGTGACCGGTTGGCACATGGTGCTGGGCGGTTTGCCCTTGTTGATCTGGCATGGCTGCGACCGTCACTGGCCCCTCTGGCCAGACTGGTCCTGGTTGGAGTGGTCACTGATGGCCTACGCAAGCCTGTTGGGCAGTGCGGTGGCCTATGGACTGTTTTTCTGGTTTGCCAATCGTGAGGAACTCACCAGTTTCAGCAGTCTGGCTTTTCTGACGCCGGTGTTTGCGCTTGCGGCCGGCGGTCTGCTGCTCGATGAGCGCTTGCGGCCTTTGCAATGGTCAGGGGTGGGTCTGGTGCTGCTCTCCGTGGGGCTTGTCAGTACGCGCCGTCGCTTCTGGGATCCACCGCCACCCTTGCCTGAGGGGCCTGAACCGGAGCAAATCAGCTGATGAACAGCGCAAGTCTGAGGCTGGTTCTGGTCAGCACACCGATCGGTTATCTGGGCAGCGGTGGCGGAGGGGGGGTGGAACTCACCCTGATGTCATTGGTGCAGGGCTTGCTGGCCAGGGGCCATCAGCTCACAGTTGTGGCCCCCCAGGGTTCGGTTCTGCCAAGGGGATGTGGCGGGGTCAGGTTGGTTCAGGTCCCGGGGGCGGATCAGCCCAGCTGGCAGCATGCCGATCCTCAAGACCCTGTGACGATGCCCTGGGATGGTGTCTTGCCCCGTCTCTGGGAGCAGGCATTGCTCGAGGCGGGCTCTGTCGATGGCGTCATCAACTTCGCTTACGACTGGCTGCCTCTATGGCTGACATCAAGGGTCAGCGCTCGCCTGTTCCATTTGGTGAGCATGGGGAACGTGGCCAGGGTTGTGCAGGCTGCAATCGCTGATGTGGCCCATTGGGATCAACGCAGGCTTGCTTTTCATACGCACCGCCAGGCCAATGATTTCGGCCTTCCTGAGCCCCCTGTGGTGGTTGGGAACGGTTTTGATCTCAGTGTCTACAGGCTGCGGACCTCCAGGTCTGGCCCCCTTGGCTGGGCAGGTCGTGTGGCTCCTGAAAAAGGGCTGGAGGATGCTGCGGCAGTCGCGGCGGCCCTGCAGGAGCAGCTTTATGTCTGGGGCATGATCACTGATCAGGGCTATGCCGCTGCCGTTGAGGCGACTGTCCCCCCTGGGACGATCCAATGGCGTGGTTTCCTACCGACGGATCAGCTGCAGGGCGAGCTTGGCGAGTGTCGCGCTCTGTTGAACACGCCGAAATGGAATGAGGCCTACGGCAATGTGATTGTCGAGGCGATGGCCTGCGGTGTGCCTGTGATTGCTTATGACCGGGGGGGGCCAGGCGAGATTGTTCAATCGGGACTCACCGGCTGGCTGGTGAGCCCCGATGACATCGAGGCCATGGCTGCCGCCACAACAAGAGTCCCTGAAATTGACCGTTTGGCCTGCCGTCGTTGGGTCGAGCATTCGGCCTCCAAGGAGGTGTTTGCTGAACGAGTCGAGGACTGGATTTTTTCAGGCCTGGGGGGCAGGGATGCCACCATCACCGCAACCTTCTGACTTCGTCAGCTGCGGCCGTGGTGATCTCTAGCTTTCAACGCCGTCGGGGCCTTTTGTTGATTCTGGTCCTGGGGGTGACCATTTTCTTCTGGCAACTTGGGGCATCAGGGCTTGTCGATGAGACCCCTCCCCTGTTTGCAGCGGCGGGGCGTGCCATGGCTGAGACCGCTGACTGGCTCACGCCGAGGGTCAATGGTTTGCCTCGTTTTGATAAGCCGCCACTGGTGTATTGGTTGATGGGTCTCGGCTACGCCCTTCCCGGGCAAGCGATCTGGGATCCTCTCGGCACCTGGGCTGCTCGCTTGCCTTCAGCTCTGGCCTCGCTTGTGCTGATGCTTGTGCTCGCCGACACCGTGATGGGCTGGCCGCTGCAGAGCGATCCACTGCCACGTCGGACTGGTGTCGTCGTGGCTCTCGCTTTTGCACTCTCTCCATTGGTGCTGGTCTGGAGCCGAATCGCCGTGAGCGATGCCTTGCTCTGCGGAACTCTCGGGGTGAGCCTGCTGCTGCAATGGCGTCGCTACGCCTCGCCCCAAAGCCAGTCATGGTGGGCGGCCTGGTGCGTGCTCGGGCTGGCGGTGCTGACCAAAGGTCCTGTGGCGGTTGTGATCACAGGGCTGGTTCTGATTCTGTTCGCTGGCTTGCAGAGGGATCTCAGCACTCTCTGGCAGCGTCTTCGCCCTGTTCCCGGCCTGCTGATCACAGCCGTCATCAGCCTGCCCTGGTATCTGGCCGAACTGTTGGTGGAGGGGCAGCCCTTCTGGGACAGTTTCTTTGGCTATCACAACCTGCAACGCTTCACCGCTGTGGTGAATGACCATCTGCAGCCCTGGTGGTTTTTCGGGCCGGTGCTGGTGGTGGCGTCTTTGCCGTTCACGCCTCTGCTCATCCTCGGTCTGGTGCAGGCCTGCCTGCCCCTCAGCAAAGGTCTTGCTTCTGTTCAGGCTGGCCCTGAAACCTCTCTGCAGCGATTCGCCGCCTGCTGGTTGCTGGCTGTGCTGTTGCTGTTCACCTGTGCGGCCACGAAACTGCCCAGTTACTGGTTGCCTGCCACACCGGCCGCGGCCCTGCTGATTGGCCTGGCGGCATCCGGTTCAGCCCGGGCTCGTCCAGGACTGCTCTGGGCCTGGCTCGGTTCAGTGGCACTGCTGGTTGCTCTGGCGGCCGGCCTTTGGGCATCACCGCTCTGGGTGATCAGGATTCACGATCCTGAGATGCCCAGTCTTGCGATGGAGCTGCTCAGCAGCAGATTGGTGCTCAGGGCGGCAGTGTGTTTCAGCGTTGCCGCAGCCCTCGGTTTCTGGCTCGCCTGGCGACCAGTGCCCGGCCGGCTGCTTGCTGTTCAGGGGCCTCTGCTGGCTTTTCATCTGCTGGCATTGCTGCCGATGTGGAGTCTCGGCGACAGGGTGCGCCAGCTGCCCATCCGTGAAACTGCTGTGCTGCTTCTTGCTGAACAGAGACCCCTGGAACCCCTGGTGATGGTGGGTGCGATGAAGCCTTCCCTGCACTTCTACACCGATCAGGTGGTTGTTTATGAGGGGCGTTCCAAGAAGGCCTTGGTCAATCTTTCCGACCGTCTGCGCAACGAGAAGCGCCGCGGCTGGTCCGGTCGGCCCCTTGCAGGGCCAAGGGGGTCCTCAACCGCCCTGATCGTGATTGATCAGGGCACAGCAACTCAGAAGCACTGGCGGGGTCTTGAGCCTGAGATCCTTGGTCGATACGGGGTCTATCAGGTCTGGCGGTTGGATCGTCGCCGCTTGCAGGACCGTGCCGATCAGTTCAGGTCTGAGGGAACCCTGCCCAATTGGCAACTGCCGCGGCCCGAGCGCTATTGATCGGCAAGTTTCTGGCGGTGACAGAAGCCGCAATGTCCCCAGCGGGCCATTTCCCCTGCTGGTGAGGGGCTATTGCAACTGGGGCAGTTGGCCATGCCATGAACATCGATTCGGCTTGGATGCACGGCCCAGAGGTCTGCTTCGCTCTCCATCTGTGGGGCTTTGGCGGGGTGATGCTGCTGAATACGCAGATCCCTGATCGGATGACCTGCAGCGCGTAATGCAGCCAGCAGCTGGGGGCGGTTGTATTGAAGGGCCTGCCGCCACTGGGGATGGCTGGCTCCGATCACCAGGGTGCCCTTCTGGATGCTGAGGGGATGGCAATGGGGGGCCAGTTGGGGACCGGCAATCCGCGGCCAGTCTTGCCAGAGTCCTGCCAGGGATCCCTGTTCCTTCCAGTTGCGTTGAACATCCTGAAGAAGGCTTGCAAGATGCTTCGCAGGGGCTGGTGCTGCCGGTTGCAGCAACTCACCTCGACCCGATCCGAGCCGTTTGCGTTGCGCATCTGGAGCCAGGGCCATCTGGGCAGAGTAGGTGAACACTTTGCAGAAGCTCGCTAGCCTCCAGCAGGACCCTGTGCTTGCCCAATGGGCTTTTTTGATCGGCTGAGTCGTTTGCTGCGCGCCAATGCCAATGCGGCGATCAGCACTATGGAGGATCCCATCAAGATCCTGGATCAGTCGGTCGCAGATATGCAGACCGACCTGGTCAAGCTGAGGCAGGCCGTGGCCATGGCCATTGCCAGTCAGAAGCGTCTGCGCAGCCAGGGGGAACAGGCGGAAGCCCAGTCCAAAACCTGGTTTGAGCGTGCTGAGTTGGCCCTCAAGAAGGGGGAGGAGGATCTGGCCAGGGAGGCCCTGAGCAGGCGCAAGACCTTCATGGAAACCGCCACCTCCCTGTCCACTCAGGTGCAGGCCCAGGACGGCCAGGTGGAGATGCTGAAGAAGAGCCTGGTGAGCCTCGAGGGCAAGATCGCCCAGGCCAAGACCAAGAAAGACATGCTCAAGGCCAGAGCTCAGGCGGCCCAGGCGCAGCAGCAGTTGCAGGATGCTGTGGGCAGCATGGGCAGTAATTCCGCCATGTCGGCTTTTGAGCGCATGGAGGACAAGGTCAATGCGATGGAGGCCAACAGTCAGGCTGCGGCTGAGTTGGCTGGGGCTGATCTTGAGAGCCAGTTCGCTGCCCTTGAGGGGGGCAGTGATGTTGATGATGAGTTGGATGCTTTGCGTGAAAGGCTCAAGGGCGGCCCTGAGGCCGTGGCTCTGCCAGCCGCAGACACTGCTCCAGCAAAGGTTGAACCTGTCAAGGTCAGCGAAGTTGACTCTGATCTCGAGGAGTTGAAGCGCTCGATCGACAAACTCTGAGGTTCGGCCCCCTGCACCCTTCGCTCACAGGCCTCCTGGGATGAACACTTCCAAGCGTGTTCAACGACTCGGCAGCGGTGTCTTCTCTCGCAATGACCGTCGCAAAGAGGCTTATCGCCTCAAGGCAGCAGGGGATGACCGTCAGCCCTTGGTGGATCTCTCCCTGGGCTCCACTGACCTTGCTCCACCCCTGGTGGCCCTGGAAGCCATGGCTGAAGCCCTGAGATCTTCCACCAGCTCCGCCTACTGCCTTCACGCCGCCACAAGGCCATTTCGGCAGACGGTTGCTGCCTGGTGTGACGATCGCTTCGGGGTGGTTGTTGACCCTGAACGTGAGGTGCAGTTGCTGATTGGCTCTCAGGAGGGAACGGCCCATCTGCCCCTGGTTGTGTTGGACCCTGGTGATGCGGCGCTCATCCTCGATCCCTCCTATCCCTCCCATCGCGGCGGCTTGCTGCTTGCCGATGCCCAGATCGAGCATTTGCGGCTGCTGCCTGAGGAGGGCTGGCGACCATGCTTCGAAAGGATCCGGCCAAGTCAGTGGGATCAGCTGAAGTTGTTCATGTTTGGCTTCCCCCACAACCCCACGGCGCAGGTGGGTGAACAGAGCTGGCTGGATGACGCCATGGCCCGTGGTGTTCGCCATCAGGTGGTTGTGGCCCATGACAATCCCTATGTGGATCTGGCCCTGGAGGGAGAGGCTCCATCCCTGCTCCGTTGTCCGGGATGGAGGGAGTGGGGTATCGAGTTTTTCTCCTTCTCCAAGGGGTTCTGTCTGGGGGGCTTCCGACTGGCCTTCGCCATCGGTGCTGAACCCTTGATCTCATCGCTTCGAGAGGTGAAGGGTGTGATTGATTTCAATCAGTCACTGGCCTTGCAGCAGGGGGCCATCACCGCCATGGTCGAGGCCAATGACTGGCCCCGGAGAATCTGCAGTGTCTATCGGGAACGCCGCGATCGAACCCATGGAGCCCTCGCCGCTCTGGGGTGGAGTGCGCCGCTGCCATCCATGGCCCTTTACCTCTGGCTGCCTTTACCAACCTGGGCTGCCGAGCTGGGGCTGAATGATGAGACTTTGGTGGCTGATCTGCTGGATCAGACCGGTGTTGCCCTAACTCCCGGCTCTGGATTCGGTCCAGGAGGTGAGCATTGGTTGCGTCTTGCTCTGGTGCGGCCAGCGGAAGAGCTGGAGGCTGCAGTCAGTCGGATGAGTGGTTGGTGGCATGGCCGCGGCTGAGCCATACACCGGTGCTGCGGCAATCGCCCGCCTCTGGCGTCGAGGGGCCGTGGCGTCGAGGCGCCCATGGAGCCTTCGCTGGCAGTCGGTCTGCACAAGCACCGAGCTTGGGCTGTCCCGCTGGCTTGAGGCCCAGCCCTGGACAGAACCACAGCCCTGTTCAGAACCACAGCCAAGGGCACTGTTCGCCGCACGTCAGCTCCGGGCAAGGGGGCAGCAGGGCAGGGTCTGGCAGGCGCCCTCCGGTGGGGTCTGGATCAGTGCAGCACTGCCCTGGCCTGATCAACGTTCCCTGGTGGCCGTGTTCGGATTGGCGGTGGCGCTTGCACTCTCCGAACAACTTGAGAGCTATGGCCTGCCGGTGCGGATCAAATGGCCTAACGATCTGATCCTGCAGGGACGCAAGGTCGCTGGTGTGCTGCCACGTCTTGTTCATCGCGGCAATCAGGTTCGGCT
>DASCPR010000124.1:0-12540 GCA_036012625.1 Prochlorococcaceae cyanobacterium Fu_MAG_50 | reverse complement strand
GTGCTTTTGCCTGAACCTGTTGTGCCGACGATGCCGAGGGTGCTCCCGGCCGGGATGGTGAGGTTGAAGTTTTGAAGCAGGTTCTGACGGTCCACATAGTGGAAGGCGACGTTGTCGAAACGCAGTTCACCTTTGACCTGGCCAGGGATAAGCGGTTGAGATCCCCCTTGAATCAAGATTGGTGTGTCGATCAGGTCCAGCACCCTTTTGGTGGAGGCCATCGAGCGTTGATATTCATCAAGGGTGTGCCCCAGGCCTGTCAGAGGCCACAGCAATCGCTGGGTGATGAAGATCAGCACGCTGTAGACGCCCACAGAAATCTCGCCTCTCCAAGCCTGTAATCCGCCAACGATCAGGATTGCCAGAAAGGCGAACAGAATCGCGAAACGGATCAGTGGGATGAAGGCTGCCGAAAGTCTGATCGCTTTGCTGTTACTGCTTCGATAGGCCTCACTGTCCCCGCTGAGGCGCTGCAGTTCCCAGTCTTCAGTGGCGAAACTCTTGATCGTGAGCATGCCACCGAGGTTGTTGTTGAGGCGCGCCGCCAGATCCCCAGCACGCTCGCGCACCTCGCGGTAGAGGGGCGCCAGTCGTTTCTGGAATCGGATTGATCCCCAGAGAATCAGGGGGACCGGCAGAAACGCCAGAATCGCCACCCCAGGAGCGACCACCGCCATGGCAACACCAATCAGCACAACAGTGGTGATCAGTTGCAGGATCTCATTGGCGCCATGGTCGAGAAAGCGCTCAAGCTGATTGATGTCGTCGTTGAGAACGGCCATCAACCGGCCGCTGTTATCGGCTTCGAAGAACGCCATCTCCAGTTTCTGGAGATGGTCATAGGCCCGCAGGCGCAGCCTGTGCTGGGTGGTTTGGGCCAGGTTGCGCCAGAGAAGTCCGTAGAGGTATTCGAACAGGGACTCCGCACTCCAGATCAGGAAGGAGAGCGCCCCGAGCAATCCCAGCTGGCTTGGAACGGAGATGAACCCAAGCTGTGCCAGCCAGGAGCTTTGCTCCTTCACAATCACTTCAACAGCAAGGCCGATCAGTACCGGAGGGGCGAGATCGAAGAGTTTGTTGAGGAACGATGAGCCTGCTGCGGCAAGCACAAGAAGGCGCTGAGTCTCAAGGGTGCTGATCAGCCGCTGCAGAGGACTTTTGTTGCGAAGCCTTTTGGTGACCATGGATTTGGGCAGCTTCTCCATTCAACGAACGGATTCCTCTCCTGGTACCGGTGGAACTGAGCAGCTAGAACGCAAACACCCGATCAGGAGGTTCGATGAGCCGTTCACGCGCGATCAATCGATTCAATCGCCTCATCGCCAAGCAGCGCCGCCGAGTGCTTAAGGGTGCTCTGCCTCGATTCAAGGAGGAGCAAACCAGCGAGCAAGTCAGCGATTCACCTGCTGCCAATCAAGGCCAGCTTCGCAGAGTGAGGAGTTGGCATCGTGATCAGTTGGATGATCTTCAGGAGAGGCCTGATCACTCTGAACCGCTGGTTTCTGAGTGATCAGGCCTCTGCTTTGGCCTCACCAGCGATTGCCGCCGCCACCGCCACCGCCGCCACCGTAACCGCCACGGCCGCCACCGCCGCCACCGCCGCCACCACCGCCGCCACCTGAGCGATCACGTGGTGTGGCCTTGTTGACGCGGATCATCCGTCCCATCCACTCCACATCCTGGAGGTCGTCGATGGCTTTCTGCTCTTCTTCATCGTTGCTCATTTCAACGAAGCCGAAACCACGCTTTCGACCTGTTTCGCGGTCGAGGGGAAGGCTTGCCTGCTTCACTTCGCCGTACTGGCTGAAGAGGTCTAGAAGATCCTCCTGCTCTGCCTGGAAGGAGAGGTTGCCGATGTAGATGGTCATTCCTTTTGGGACCGTTGAATGTGATCTGATCAGTGAAGCTGTGGTCCGAAAAGGAAAGTCCTTGAATGCTGAAGCCGGAAAGCCGAAGCCTGGGGAGCGAGCCGTTTAGGGGCCGGAAAGCTGAAGCTGATTTCGTTACCAAGTTACAGGGCGGCCTGTCAGAACGTCACAGAAAGCTGAATGGATTGCGAAGAGTTCAGGCTGTGGCGGAAATTGAGCCCATTGTCAGGAGACGCTGACGGAATGAGCTGATGGAACCAAACGATGTTTTTTCTCTGGGCTGGACCCTTGATGGAGAGCTGAGCCCTGGAGATCAGCTTGTTGTGCTTGAGAGCCTTCTTCAGGACAGCATCCCGGAGGTTCAATATGAGTTGATCCGGCTGATAGAGGCTCTTCCTGTCAGTCAGCTTGAGCTCACGTCTCAGGTCACAGCCGCCTGACTTGAACTCGGAGGTTCATCGGCTCACATTTTGAAGCGCTCTGCAGCACGGCTTTTGCAGGTTGCCTGCGCTTCAGTGATCGATGCACCATCAGTCACCTGCTCCAGGAAGCAGGAACAGCTATAGCGGCCCATTCCTGCAGGTGGTGTTATGCCGGCATGACTCATCTCCGCATTGACAGTAGCCAGGCAGAGTTTCGTCACAACACCGTCCTGATCAGCAGCCTTGCTGCTCAGATCGGCTGGGATCAGGCCCGTGATCAGTGCTGTGGCAATCCCTGCAGATGCAACAAGGCCTTTAATCACAGGGATGCTTCTGGATTCAGGTGGCAATGCGAATCTGGAGTTCACGGTTCATCACCTTCAGGTGTTTGAGGTTGTTGAACACATCATTGGGCATTCCCTTGGGAAGATCCACCAGGCTGTGGGATTCGAAGATCTGGATCCGGCCGATCATCCTGCCCTGGAGGCCGGATTCATTGGCGATGGCACCCACAAGATTGCCTGGCTTGACGCGATCCCTGTGACCCACTTCAACCCTGAAACGTTCCATGTTCTGCTCCGGTGGTCTGTCCTGACGGGCGAATCGTCGCCCTGGTGCGCCACCACCACGGTCACCTCGATCATCACGGCGTTCATGGTGTCTGCCATTGCCGGCGGCCTGCTTCAACCAGTTCTCATCTCCATGAACCAGCAGTGGCTCAGGGCCAACAGCCAGGGTCAAGGCCGCCAGCGCAATCTCTTCGCCGCTGAGCTCAAGCTCCTGGCCAACTCTCTGGATCAGCTCCTGCAGAAGTGCCGTCTCGGTCTGATCAGAGCGTGATGTTGTTGATGCGCTGCTGAGGCGATCCCGCAGTCTGTCGAGTCGGTTCTGATTGATCGTGGCGTTGTCAGGGATGACCATCGCTTCGATGGGCTGTCCTACAGCTCGCTCGAGGCTGCTGACGAAACGCCGTTCCCGTGGATTGACGAACAGAATCGCCTCTCCGCTGCGTCCTGCCCGGCCGGTGCGGCCGATCCGATGAACATAGGCCTCGGAATCAAAGGGAATGTCGTAGTTGATCACCAGGCCGATGCGGTCTACATCGAGGCCACGGGCTGCTACATCGGTGGCCACCAGAACGTTGACGCTGCCTTTACGCAAACGATCGATGGTTCTCTCCCGCTGATTCTGCGGCACATCACCATTGAGCACCGCAACGTCGTGACCTGCGGCTTCAAGGGATTCAGCAACGGTGAGGGTGATCGCCTTGGTGCGGGCGAAGATGATCACACCCTCACCGGTCACGGCTTCAAGGACACGCTTGAGGGCTTCGATCTTGTGGCTGTTCTGAAGGGTGATGCAGCGGTGTCGAATGCGACGGGCTTCCTGCTCCTTCGTCTTGATGGTGATCTCGGCTGGGTCCTGCAGGTATTGCTTCGAGAGATGCCGTATCTCCCTCGGCATCGTTGCTGAGAACAACACCATCTGCCGCTCTTCCGGTAACTGCCCCAGGATCCATTCCACGTCGTCGATGAAGCCCATTCGCAGCATTTCATCGGCTTCATCAAGCACCAGTGAAGTCAGCCCTGAGGTATCCAGGGTCTTCTGCCGCATGTGGTCCATCACCCGGCCGGGAGTTCCCACCACCACATCAACACCTCTCTTGAGGCTTTGAATCTGAGAGCGGAAATCAGCGCCGCCATACACAGCCAGAACCTTCAGATGGGGGTGTCCGGCGGCATAGGCGCGGAAGGAATCCGCCACCTGCATCGCCAATTCGCGGGTTGGCGCCAGCACAAGCACCTGGGGTTTGCGTTGTGCTAATCCCCGGTTTTGAAGCCGCTCAAGCAGGGGAAGGGCGAAGGCGGCGGTTTTGCCTGTTCCGGTCTGGGCCTGACCGACCAGATCCCTGCCCAGCATCAGTTCCGGGAAGGCTGCCTTCTGAATCGGTGAAGGTTCCTGATAGCCCTTTTCGGCGAGGGTGTGCAGCAGGGCATCACTGAAGCCGAAAGCCGCAAAAGCAGACTCCTTTTCAGCTTCAGCTTCGTCTTGTTCGGCTGATGGGGCGGAGGATTCAGCCTCAGGCGTCTCTGTTGAAGCCGTAGCAGCTTGTTCTTCCGAAGCAGGCTTCTCTGCGGCAGCAGCCGTTTCTGTGGCAGCAGCCTCTTCTGTGGCAGCAGCCTCTTCTGTGGCAGCAGCCTCTTCTGTGGCAGCAGCCTCTTCTGTGGCAGCAGCCGTTTCTGTGGCAGCCGCCGCTTCGGGGTTAGGGGTGATCTCTTTGGATTCGTTGAGATCAGATTCGCTGAGATCTACTGAACACGAGAAAACCTCGTGCGTCTTTGTCTGGGTCATGTTTACAGGGCCTGAGCCTGATTGAACGATCCTTCAAATCAGGCTGACAACGTCCCAGCGGTAAAACCGCGCTTGATTGTCTTGCCTTGCTTTCAAGGTTGGCCACCGAACTTATCACCTTGCCTCTGAGATCTTGCTTATATGTCCTCGATGGGAATCTCCGCCCCCACTCCAATCAGCAGCTCAGCAGCATTCGATCGCCGCTTTCAAACCGATGGGTGTGATCAGATCGAGTTGATCCCTGGCGCGGGTGATTGCTGTGTAAAGCAGGCGACTCTCGTAGCTGCCTGTTGTCTCAATGGGCGGTTGAGCAGCCTGCAGATCCGGCGACTGCGGCCATAGCAAGATCACCTGGTCGGCCTCACTCCCCTGGGCCTTGTGAATCGTGATCGCCAGAGCGGGGTCAACGGTTCTCAATCGGGCGGGATGCAGCAGCAGTGCACGCAGTTCCCCCTGATCACTCATCACCCGGAACAGCAGTCGCCGAGAGTTCCCTTCCCCGATGATCAGGCCGATATCACCGTTGGCTACCCCCAGCTCCGGTTGGTTCTCACCGCAGATGACCGGCAATCCCATGGGCCATTGGCCCACGCCTGAGTCCAGCTGGCGGCCAAGAATTGAACGATGAACATCATTGACGCTCCACAATCCTCGGCGTCTGGGACAGAGCACCATCAGTTGATTGAGACTGGCCATCATGGTCTCTGCATGGGTTTCAAACCCATCAGACGTCTCATCCATCCCTGTGAGGGAGAGTTGTCTGAGCTGGCTTAGATGGCACTGAAGCCTTTCAACCAACACCTCTGGAAGACGATTGATCCTGCAGCTGTGATGGATCAGATTGCTATCTCCTGAGAGTCGATCAAGATCCTTCCAGAAACTGTTAAGCCCGTGTTGACGAAGGGTGGCATTCATGGTCGCCAGGGCGCCACGGTTTCGGTAGGTCCGTTGCAGATGGATCGCTCCGCCTGCGAATTGTTGGCGGATCTCGTCCTGTTGGAGGCGATGCCACACGGCACCACTGCCGATTGGAGGTAACTGGGCTGGATCGCCTACCAGAACCAGTTGACATCGCTTTGGCAGGGCCTCGATCAGAGCCTGCATCAAGGCCAGGTCCACCATTGACATTTCATCGACGATAAGCAGGTCCAATGGCAGGGGCTGTTGCCCATCAACAGCGAATCCACCTGGTTTCGCCTTCAGCCAGCGGTGAAGGGTGTTGCATGGCACCGTGGTGACGAGCTTTCTGTGGTTCGCGGCCAGGCCCTTCAGACCACTCTGCACAGAATCCTGCAGCCGCCGGGCGGCCTTGCCCGTAGGGGCTGCCAGGCCGATGCGACGTTCGGGGTTGAGGGAGAACGCCTGCACCAGCATCTGCACGACTGTGCTGGTTTTGCCGGTGCCAGGTCCCCCACTGACCAGGATCACTCCCTGATGCTTGATGGCATTCACAGCGGCCTGTTGCTCGGCGTTGAGATCTGCAGGCGGAGCCATTGCAGTGGATTCGACAACTAACTCCCCGTCGATGGGTTGATGGCTGGATCGATGCAGCAAAGCTTGCACAACAGCGTCCATCGATGTCTGCCAGCGGCGCCAGCTGAGCTGATCGCCATCGAGCAGCATTGGTGAGTGCTCTCCTTCCAGCCAACCACTGGCCAGCAGAGCCTGGCGATGGGCCTCTGGCCATCCGGATGCCTTGAGCCCTGGCTGAACAGGTGTGGTGGTCAGGTCAAGCTGCAGCTCTCCTCTGCCCAGGGCTTCCATCAACACATGGACAAGATCCTCGAGATGGGTTGATGCCTGCCGGGATGGAACACGTCGCATCAGCGTCCGGTGCAGGGCTGCAGTCAGGCCCTGGGGCCAGTGTTCACGTTCTGCTGTCTTCATCGGCCGCCCTCCTCAAGCAGGCGATCCAGAGCGATCACCAGCTCCACGGGCGCGGGCTCCACAAGCAGGCCAGGTATCGGATCCTTCGGGGAACGGCCAGCCATGGCCGCAGCACCGGGCAGACCTCTGAGGAAGACATAGGCATAACCGCCGAGGTGGTTGTGAGGGTCGTAATCAACAAGCCTCCAGCGCAGAAAACGATGCAGGGCCACCAGATAGAGATGGGCCTGAAGGGGGTAGTGATGCAGAAGCATCTGTTGCTCCATGGCGCCGGCGTCGTAATCGATGGGGCCACAGCCGGAGGGTTCTCCATCAACTCCCCGCCTGCCGATCCAGTTGCTCTTCCAGTCCGCCACCCACCAACGAGCCGATGACACCTCTTCATGGTCCGTGAAGACCAGATCGATGGAGCCGGTCAGGAATCCACGGCTGCGGATTGTCAGAGGCCGCAGCTGATCTGCGTAGGACACTCCGAAACGGCCGGCCGGGTTGTGCCGGAAGACCTCCACGAGGTCCTGGCTCAGCAGGGGCTTCCCTGTCTGGGCCACTGGCAGGTCAAAGCTGAGTTCATGCAGTCGTCGTCGCTGATCCAGTTGATTCAGCTGCAGACCTCCGAGTTCAGCGCCCATGGGTGTGCTCAGCACCCGCTGCAGTCCGCTCTGCACAGCGCTGAGCAGGTTGGTCTCCAAACCGGCACGGCGCAATTCTGATTCAATCAGGTCTGTGGCGATTGTCGTGGTCAGGGGTTGGCAGAAGTCGAGATGCTCAAGAATCCTGTGCAGGCAGTCGCCTGCGGCGGCCCCCCTGGGGAAGTCTGCGAGGTCTCCATGCTCGGGCCAGTCCCACGGCGCTGCGCTCTTTCCATTCAAAGACTCTTCATCATTCACCGGCTGAAGATCATTGACAGGCTGTAGATCATTCAGTGCCCCTCCAGCCAGCGTGGCCATGGGCGGCTCCAGTCTCAGTTGATCAGTGGTCAGCTGATCCCTGTCGCGACCTTCCTCCACTGCGGCTGGATCGGCAGTGTTCATGTCGTTGACAGAGCTGTGGGCCGTGGGGTGGGAGGAGATCCAGGCTGAATAACTGCTGCGTCCCCAGCTCAGATCAAGCCGTCGCTGAGGAGTGGGACCAAGACCCAGCTGTTGATGGGTTGGAGCCCGCTGCCAATGCTGCTCAGGCACAGTTGTACTGGCGGCATGAATGCTGATCGGGACCTTCTGTTCCCTGAGCCAGTGGTCCATGCGCTTCCGGGTGAGCTCCGCCATCGGGGCTTCGATTGACTGGGGGCCGAAGAGCCAGTTCGTGAGCGGATTGCCCTGTTCCCTATGGCCACGGGCCCAGAACAGAATTAGCTGCCTGCGGGCCCGCGTCATCGCCACATATGCCAGCCGCTCCGCTTCCTGCAGCCTGTCCTGGTGGGTCTGTTCCGCCACGTCCCAGCCCCTTCCCCAGTTCTTGTTGATGGCGATGCACCAGTTCTGGGTAGGGGCAACCCGCCAGAGCGGCCCATCCTCATCGCCGGGGGCCTCCCATAGATAGGGGCAAATCACCACTGGGTATTCGAGACCCTTGCTGCGGTGCACCGTCACCACAGCCACGGCACTCTCGGCGATATCACTATGGGGTTGACGATGGTCGGGAACCACCTCAACGGGTTGAAGACGTTGGCGTCTGAGCCAGTCCGCGGCACTGGCTGCGTCCAGACCCTGCTCATGCATGGCCTCCTGGGTGAGCTGCGCACATTGATTCAGGTCCCCCAGAAGCCTTCCCCGTTCTGACAGGTCGGCCATGGTGCGCCCCTCAAGCAGCTGCGCCAGGCAGCCCTGCAGGCCAAGCCTGGGAAGGTTTTCTGCCCAGCGTTGAAATCGCAGCGCCAGTTGATCCAGGGCGCCGCTCGCTTCGGCTTTGCGCAGTTGCTCCGTGTTCCATTGCAGCAATGCGGAGCAGGCCACGAGTCGCAGACGTGCTGTCTGTCCCGGCTCAGCAAGGCAGTCGAGAAAGCGTTGCAGAACCTCTGCCGCTTCGCTGCTGAGAACATCTCCCTGACTTACAAGCCTGGTAGGCAGGCCATTCTGGCCAAGGCTTGTGCGCAGATCTGCGGCCTGGCGGTGGCTGGCCACAAGCAGACAGATCTCAGCGGGTTGGAGTTCCGTTGTTGTTTGCAGCAGTTCCAGAACGACATTGGCAACGGCTGTGGGGATCTGTTTCTCAATCGCTGTTTTGCTGAGGGGCTCCGGCTCGGGTGTTGATTCATCTTTGGCTTGAGGGTCGAGCTTGGCGTGAGCATCGAGATTGATCAGTTGCAGGGCCGATCGCTGTTTCGGTAGTGGTGGAGCATCGCTTTTTGGAGTCAGTGCAGGCACATCCAGGCCTGAACGACTCATACCAGTTGCCATCAGCCTGTTCAAGGCCTCCATCAGCGGAGCTGTTGCTCGGTAGTTGTCGCGCAACACATCGATGCGTTGGCAACTGGCACGGGCTTTGATGTAGGTGTTGAGATCGCCGCCTCTGAAGCGATAGATCGCCTGTTTCGGATCGCCCACCATCAGGAGTAGATGGTCCTTGCTCTGTCCAAAGGTCTGCTCAAGCAGGCGCCATTGCAGTGGATCGGTGTCCTGGAACTCGTCGATCAGGGCCACCCTGTAGCGATCCCGCAACAGGTCAATCCATACAGGCTTCTCTTCAGCCTTTCCCCTGGCTGGATCAAGGGCGGCCAGGAGACCGCCATAGCTGATCACCCCTTTCTTACGGCGCCGTTCTGCAAGTTCATCAAGGCCGCGGCGCAGCCCATGGTTCCAGACCTGTTCGGCGGGGCCATCCCAGAGTTGGGCGATGGCTTCCTGAAGGCGTGGCCGGGAGAGCACTGGCTTCTGCTCACCACAACGGCGACTGGTTCTGCACCAGATGGCCGGGTGGAAATACTCTGCCAGCAATTTTTTCTGATCGCGGATGGCTCCGTAGCCCGGACAAGGGATCTGACCATCATCAGAGGTTTTGCCTGCAAAGCTTTGAAGCCATTGGTCCATGGCGGCACAACGATCGCTCTTGGGTCGGACGCTGAATGGTCTGATCTCTGCTGAACTGGCGCCTTGGTTTCGCCATTCACTGGCCCTGCTGCAGAAATCGGCTTCCAGATCTTTCCCTTGAGATCGCCAATGGCTGATGAAGGCCTGCCATTGCTGCTCAAGCCAATCTTCGAACTGGGATGCAAGGGATTGAGATGGTTCAAGCCTGGCGCTGCTCTGCTCAATCGCCAGACCTGGATCGCTGTCAATCCTGAGGAGCGCCTTAGCGAGGTTGGTGGTGCTTAGGCCTGCAGCCTGAAGCCCTCTCACCTGTTCTGGCGCCAGGGTCAGGATCTCCTGCTGCCAGTAGTCGTGCACCACCTCCAGCACGAGCTGCTGCCCCTCACCTTCAATCCTTGGATCCATGGCGGCACCACTTTCAAGGGCCTGGCGTCGCAGGGTGCGCCGGCAGAAGCCGTGGATGGTGGTGATGTCTGCCCGATCAAGACTCTCCAGGGCTTCAAGCAGAACGCTGGCCCATCGATGCCGCAGCTGTTGATCGCCCCCCAGGCGTTCGAGCCAGTCAGTCAGCACCGGATCGATGGGCTGTGGCTGTTGCCGGGGCTGGTGTTGAAGGTTGATGGCTTCAAGGCCTTCAAGGGCAGCCTCAAGGCGCTTGCCGATACGGTCACGCAGTTCTGCCGCTGCAGCATCGGTGAAGGTCACGACAAGAATCTCCCCCCAGGGGTGCTGCCCTTCCGTCAGCAGCCTCAGGACCAGATGGGCCAGGGCAAAGGTTTTCCCCGTGCCCGCGCTGGCCTCCAGCAGGCGCAGGCCAGGGGTGAGGGGATAGTCATTTGGCTGAAAAACGATGTCTTGATCTTGTGTCTCTCTATCCATTGCAGAGGGTTCAGGCCGCTGAATGAGGTATCAGCCCATCGCTTCTGGTTGTAAGTCGAGTTGGCCCAGGTCGCCCAGTCCTGATTTCAAGATTCATAGCTTTCAGCAGATAGCCCTTTGACTTGCCCAAGATCTTCCACTGCCAAGGTCGCCTTGGGAAGGCAGCAGTGGCGTTCTGATCGAAAGAGTTGTTCTGATCGAACTGTGGGCTTAGCGCTGCAGGGCTTGAAGACCATGTTCGCCTTGATCAGTTGGTTATGGCTTGAGCATGACCTGAAAAACGAGAACGTCGCCCACTCTGTGTTGATGGATCAGCCATTCAGCTTTGAATACCTGATTCAATATCCAGGCCATCTGCCTGGCCTTGGAATTGATCTACTGATTAATAGAACTCCTTTGTGATCCTGTCAGGTTATCGCTTTTTCAGCTTATAGCTTTTTCAGGACCTGCTGGCAGGACCATCGCAGTGGAGTCCATTGGGCTGTGATTGCCAAGTCCTCAAGTTTGTCTTTCTGGTTCGTAAGCTTGAGACTCAGGCAAGCCCAGGCAGCTGCGATTCTTGATTTAGCAAATTGAGGGGCTGTTTCAGACAAGGAGTCTTCAATGATGTCGATTCGTTCATCCAGTCTTAGTAAGCCGACGCAGCTGGTGATCAAATAGTGAATTCCATAATCGCTTCCGAGTCGAGTGTGTAGATCATCAATAGTTGATAAAATCGTTGACCGATCAAGACTGAGCAGTGCTTTGGCAGCGAGGTATTGCTTCGCCTCATCTGTATTTTTAAGCGAAGCTTCAAGCCCTTCAGGCGTCGTGGGGATTGATAATTCACTATTGTATTCAAGGCTCCTAGGATCGTCACGGAGCAGTTGCTCAAGGAGATCATGGCTTGATTGAGGGGGCGCTGAGGAAACCAGATTGAAAGCAATCTTGGCCCGCAGTGGCATCGAGACGGGAGATTTTATGATGTATTGAAGAGATCTGGGATCTCCAGCATCACCAAGATCGATAACAGCAGCTCTGCGTCGCCCTACATTAATGTCATTAAGTTGCTCGATCAGCGGCTTTAAGCAGTTTTCTTTTCCCTGTACACGTGATGCATAGGCCAGTGCAGCACCGGAAATAAGTGGATTTTCATCTTTTTCATAGCCACTGATTTCCCCCCCAGGGTTGTCGAGATTCAGTCTGGTGAAGCTTTGAATGATGGCTCGTTTTTGATTGTCTGGGCCGGCTAGAGCCGCAAGTAAATGTCTTTGATCCTGTTCGGTCAGATCCACTCCGATTCGGGTGATTGCATCTGCAGCATTCACGATTGTCGGCTCGTCCTCACAGGCAAGAGCCCTCACGAGGACTGGAAGCGCACTCGCTTCTTTCCTGCGACCAAGTGCCTCAATGGCCTTCCTCCTGGTGATGCGGTCATAGAGGGTTTTGGTGCTCTGATCTGAAACCTCAATCAGAACTGAAAGTGACTCCGAAGACTGGCTGGCGCCAAGACGAGTGGCAGCAGTATATTTAAGGCCTGGATTATCCAACTTCTCTGTATCTGTCACAAGCAATTCCATGGCTTTATCTTCGCTTATGCCAGCAAAAAGAATATCGAATCTTTCGCTCATTTTAGTATGTTAGATGGTGGGGGTGAATTGGTGGCGATGCATGAAAACCGCTTAGATGCTTAGCATGCATTGTGATTTGGCTGGATTTTGAACAAGCGATTCCAACAGGAATTCGTTTCTTCTCCGCATGCCATGCGATTGATTGCCTGCAATTTTTAGAAAGAGGCGCCTGTAGGCACTGTTTCCAGCTGCAGGGGCTGATGGGGCGTCGTTCAAGGCGCTGCTTTCAAGTTGGGGCCTTCTCCATGCGAGCCTTGGTAGTGCGCGCTGATGCCTAACTGCGTAAGCAGCGGCGCATCTCCGCACTATGCATCAAACGCTTGTGCGTGTATTGGCGTCTTAGCAGCTCTTCATAGTGGCGTGTCTGTTGGCTTGTGGTTGATGCCATGGCTGAGGTTTTTACCGTTGACATTGTTTTGCGCCCTTCGCTGAATCCCTCGAGGCTGTTTAGCCACTGCTGCTAACAGAACCTGTTGATGCTGAAAACGTGCTGTAT
>DASCPR010000123.1:0-4223 GCA_036012625.1 Prochlorococcaceae cyanobacterium Fu_MAG_50 | reverse complement strand
GATGCCATCGGATCAACTTCGGGAGCTGGAGCCGATGCAGGGATGGCATGGATTTTCAGGGGGGGGGCCGATTTTCAGGGGGCCCGGTGGCATGCCCCCACAAGGTTCAGATGCCGCTGGGCAGCCTTCTCGTGAGGTTGCGCAGCTTGCGCAGGGCCTTCAACTCAACCTGACGCACACGCTCCCGTGAGACATCAAGCAGCCTGCCGATTTCCGCCAGGGTGTGGCGCTCATTGCTTTCAAGCCCGAAGCGCAGTTTGAGGACATGCTGCTCCTGCTCACTGAGATGGCTGAGCCAACGGCCGAGCTGCTCATGATGAATGCGCTGCTCCACCTGATCAAGGGGCTCATCATTGGAGGAGTCCGCAATCAGATCACCAAGAAAACTGCGTCCTTCTTCACCGTTGACAGGTGCATCAAGACTGCTCGTGGTGAGGGACTGACGCAGCAGGGAATCAAGTTCATCAAGGGGCATCTCCATGGCCTCAGAGATCTCAAGCCGACTGGGCATGGCGCCAAGCTTGTGAGCAAGGTCGAGACTCACCTTGCGAATCGTGGTGAGGCGTTCACTTAGATGAACGGGCAGGCGGATGGTGCGTGACTGACAGGCGATGGCACGGGTCATGCTCTGGCGAATCCACCAGAAGGCATAGGTGGAAAATTTGTATCCACGGGTGGGATCGAACTTTTCAACAGCTCTTTCAAGCCCCAGGGATCCCTCTTGAATGAGATCCAACAATTCCAGCCCCTTGCCCTGATATTTCTTCGCAACACTCACGACCAGCCGCAAATTGGCCTTCATCATGCGTTCCTTCGCACGACGACCAATGCGCATCAGCCGCTTCTGCTTGGACGTTAATTTCTTGCCTTCCTCGGTATCAGCGCCCTGCTCAAGAAGACCCATCATCGCCTGAACCTGATTGCCCAGCTCAATTTCCTCAGCTGGCGTCAACAGAGGAATTCGCCCAATCGTCGACAAGTACCAACTGATCGGATCACTGCTGCGACGACGTTGGGTCTCCGCAGATTTCATTGGCGCTGTAACCATCTCCCTGTCCCCTATGGGTGAGGAAGAATTTCCTACGAAAAACTGTAATGTCCAGATGTTTTCAGCAAGCTTTCATATTCGAGGAGAGAAAACGACACATTTGGGCTTCAAGGCCGCGCAATCAACGCCCTCCTGTGTGCATTTCCTCATATAAGTTTCTTTGTCTCTCCAGGGTCAACTTGCTGAGGACACGGCTGATTTCCGTTGCGGAGCTGCCTGAACGGCACTGTTTCCCTGCCTCTGCATGCAGAAACATCGCCGCAGCACAAGCTTCGCTGCTGCATTCCCCTTCGACAGCAAGGGCCATTGCCCCCCAGCCGCCGAGATAACCGGCAAGCAGATCACCAAGTCCGGTTCTTGCCACCCAGGGGGCGGTTTCAGACAACTGCCATTGCCGACCGGAGGCATCCGCAAGCACGCTGTGGGCCCCTTTGAGCAGGACAGTGGCGCCGCTCTGACTCGCCGCTGCCGCTGCCGCCTGCAGCGGGGCCAGATCCCTGAGATGGGGAAACAGACGCGCGAATTCACTGGCATGGGGAGTGATCCAGGTCGGCCCCTGCCTCTGCTGCAACCAACGCCATCCCTCTGGGCAGCAGGACAAGCGGTTGAGACCATCGGCATCCAGCACCAGCAGGCCGGGAAAGTCACGCAGAGGGGCACTCTCGGTTGCCCAGGACTCCTGGCTCTGTCCCAAGCCAGGCCCGCAGACCACCGCATCAAGCCGACGGAGATCATGGCTGCTCAGCCATGGTTCCAGGCACAGAGAAGCCTCGGCAGACGACGCCAGAGAAGCCGCAACAATCAGCTCCGGTTCCAACTCCCAGAGCCGCTCGGCAACAGCAGCAGGAACCGCCGCCTGCACACTGCCTGCCCCGCTGGCCAGAGCACCCTGAATTGCGATTCTGGCTGCACCACGGTATTGATCACTGCCAGCAATGACCAGAACACGTCCGCGCTGATATTTCATCGCCGTGAGCTGCGGCTGCGGGCAGGGCAGCGTGAGCAGATCCGCGGGCTTGATCAGACGGGGCTGCGACTCCCCCAGAGAAGCAAGCAGGGGTGCCTGCAGCCCGAGATCAACCCTCTCAATCTGGCCGACATGGCCAAGGGCCAGATCCTGAACCAAACCCTGCTTGATCAGGCCAACGCTGAGGGTGGTGGCAGCCACGGCTGCATCAGCCTGTAAAAGGCGTCCGGAATCCGAACAGAGCCCCGCCGGCAGATCAAGACTGACAAGCCTGCCGGGCTGCTTGATCTGGCGGTGGCGAAACAGCGCCGCCAAGGAATCAGGCAAGGGGCGGGTCTGACCGAGGCCAAACAGGGCCTCGATCCAGAGGGCCCCGTCGTCTGGATCAGGTGGATCGCTCAACTGGGGTAGACCCAACCAACAGGCATGGGTCCAATGCTGGGCTGTGAGGGATTTTCGAATCGGCAGGGGAGACCAGAGGCTCACTTGCACGCCGGCCAGGTGCAATTCCCTGGCAACAACCAGACCATCACCGCCGTTATGCCCGGGTCCCACCAGCACAAGCGCACCCTGATCCAGTAATCCGGGCTGATCCAGAAACCAGCGCACCATCCCCTGGCCCACCTTCTCCATCAAGGCGGCAACTGGCATGCCGTTGTTGAACAGCTGCTTTTCCAGATCATCCATCTGGGCAGCAGTGACCAGAAGATGATCAGCGTCTGAGGGTGGCCAGGACACAACCAGGTCCCTTGGCACCTCACTATGGAGAGGATCGTGGGGTCCCGCCCATGCCGCCGCAACCATCAGCGACCCTGAGCTCCGCTCCAGCCACCCAAGCCGGAGTGGAAGCGCTGGCCAGATTACGCAGCTGGCCCGGAGAGCAGCGGGTGGCCGTTGGCCTGTCCGGCGGTGTCGACAGCTCCCTCACAGCCGCATTGCTCCTCGAGGCCGGCTGGCATGTGGAGGGCCTCACCCTCTGGCTGATGAGCGGTAAGGGAGCCTGCTGCTCCGAGGGACTCGTGGATGCAGCAGGAATCTGTGATCAACTCGGCATCATCCACCACGTTGTTGATTCAAGAGATACCTTCCAGCAGGAAATCGTCGACACCCTGGTGCAGGGCTATCAGCAGGGCATCACCCCCCTGCCCTGCTCGCGGTGCAATCGTGCGGTGAAATTCGGTCCGATGCTGGAGTGGGCCCGCAGAGAGCGGGGCCTGCAGCGGGTGGCCACAGGCCATTACGCCAGAATCCGCCATCGCGAGGACACTGCTGGCGCCATGGCCGTACCAGGAGATGGAGAAGGCCGGCATCAACTCCTGCGCGGACTTGATCAACACAAGGATCAGAGCTATTTCCTCTACGACCTCTCTCAACAAGTGCTGGGCCAGGTTGTTTTCCCTCTCGGCGAACTGACCAAACCAGACACCAGACTGGAAGCCACCCGCTATGGACTGCGAACAGCCAGCAAGCCTGAGAGCCAGGATCTCTGCCTTGCTGACCATCACGGCTCGATGCGTGCCTTCCTGGACACCTACCTCCCTCCCAGAGTGGGAGAGATCGTGTTGACGGACGGCACCGTCGTTGGTGAGCACGACGGTATTGAACATTTCACGATCGGCCAGCGTCGCGGTCTCGGCGTGGCCTGGCGAGAACCCCTGCATGTGGTGCGGCTCGATGGGGTGATGAACAGGGTGGTGGTGGCACCACGGTCGGAAGCGGGACAATCCGGCTGTGTGGTGGGTTCCGTGAACTGGATCTCGATGCATCCCCCCGTCAGCCCACTGCCAGTGGAGGTGCAGGTGCGCTATCGGAGTCAACCCGTTCCGGCCGTGCTGACGCCAATGCCCGCCGGCAGGGAGGATCAGCGCGGCCAGCGCCCCCATCGCTGCAGCCTCCGCTTTGCCGAGGAACAGTTTTCGATCACCCCCGGACAGGCCGCCGTCTTCTATGCAGGAGACGTGGTGCTCGGTGGTGGTTTGATCCAGCGAGAGGAAAGGCCTGAACTGCGCTAATCCTGCTGCTGCGGAAAGCTGATTCTTCTCCAGCCCAGACAGCACGAGCAGGCCAGGGAGATGAGCAGCAATGGCAATTCACGCCAGCGGGTGTAAAAACTCAGCTCCTGATGCAGATGCAATGAGGCCATGCCAAGCCCTGCTCTCATCGGCACCAGGATCTGCTCAGACGTCCCCGCCGCTGAGACCAGGGCGG
>DASCPR010000122.1:0-4170 GCA_036012625.1 Prochlorococcaceae cyanobacterium Fu_MAG_50 | reverse complement strand
TTGCGATGCTGGTTGCCGCCGCTCTGATGCTGCTGGCCGGTGCTGTGATTCTCTATGGGATCTGGTTTCTGGTCGCCGCCACCAGCATCTGGTTCGTCAAGACCTGGAATGCCACGGAAGTGTTGCGGGCCGTGCTCGCGGCCGGGCGATTCCCGGTGAGTGCCTACCCGCCGACGCTGCGTTTGCTGTTCACGTTTGTGGTGCCGGTGGCCTTTATGACGACGGTCCCCGCCGAGGCGATCCTCGGCCGTGCGCAGCTGCCGATCCTGGCTCTCGGCCTGCTGGTGGCGGTGGTGATTTTCTTGCTCAGTCGGCTGTTCTGGCACTTTGCCCTGGGCCATTACACCTCTGCTTCGAGTTGAGAGGTTTCAAGTTGAGTTGCACCAGTTGAGTTGCTCTGAGTTCAGCCGGCCCCAGTGGCGTCAGCTCAAACCCCAGCCTTGTCTAGATCTGCCGCCTGGAAAGGATCGTCTCATCCAGAGTTCCTGCTTCCAGAGGGGTTCGCAGACATTCGCTTCGTTCACATAGGAGCTCGCTCCAGGGGTGGCTGCGCGGATCGCTGCCATGGCCTGCTCCACACCTTGCTGTTGCCTGAGGCTTTCAGCTGGGATCGGCCCATGGCCCGAACACCTGGACAGCGGTCTTGCGTCCAGTTGGCGAGTGTGATGTAGCCGATAGCATTGAGTACGGCGGGGTTCATTGCGGTCTACCTCTGGCGTTGCTCTGCTTACGGGGTGAGTGCGCTCAGGCCTTGGCTGGTCTGGAAGAGCAGAACGCTGCTGCGGCTTGCTGATATCAAGGCTTTGGCCAGGTGCCGCAGAGTTGCACTCTGAAGTGCGGCCATCGGCACACCACGGCTCTGATAGCCCCCCAGTAGGCACCAGCCTCATTCTGGTTGGTTGTCCACCAGAACTGGCCTGGAGGGGCACCTGTTTGACGATCCCAGGATGCCTTGTCTCCCTGGGGTTGCCATTTCTGCTTGAACGGCACCGCGTTGAAGCTCACATCGCTCCTGAAGGCAGCTCCCTGGGCCCGATCAGGCGGGATGCGAGTCGACGTTGCAGCTCCGCGAGGGCAGCTTCTGCACTGGCGGCGGCATGTTGTCGGCCGAATGCGCTCAGTCCTAAGCCGCTGAGAGCAGCAATCCAGATGTTCTGAATCAGATCCAGCCGCTGCATTGGCTGTGTTCCAACGAAGCTCAATCTGGCCAGAATTCAGACTCTTGCGCACGGCAGTTCATTTTGCTGGATTCAGGCCTGGGGTTCGATCCACTGCTTCAGTTTTTGCATTCACCGATTGGCACAGCCCTGTTCGTCCCCCTCTATGCCCTCTGGGTGACCTTGTTGTTGCCAGGGGTATGGGCCTCGATGCTGGCCGGAGCCCTCTATGGCCCATGGTGGGGCAGCGCCCTTGTGTTTCTAGGGGCTTGCCTCGGCGCTGAGGCGGCCTTCCTGCTCGGGCGCACGCTGCTGCGGGATTGGGCCCAGCGTCGCCTGGCCAAGGCTCCCCGGCTTGAGGCGATCCAACAGGGGGTGAGCCGGGAGGGTCTCAAGCTCGTGCTGCTCACACGCCTCTCGCCTGCCTTTCCGTTTTCACTGCTCAATCTCGCCTATGGCCTCAGTGGGGTGAGCCTGCGGGATTATTCGATTGGCTTGATCGCCATCCTGCCGGGCACGGTGCTGTTCTGTGGCCTTGGAGCTCTGGCGGGTGATGTGGCCCGTTTCGGTGAGGTTTTGTCGGGTCGGGCTGACCCTGCCACCTGGATCCTGAGGTTTGTGGGGCTCCTGGCCACCCTGGCGGTGGTGTGGTTGGTGACCGGCGCTGCCCGCAGAGCTCTCCAGGAGACTGAAAGCTCCCCCTGATTCAGGTTTGGCCAGGTTGGTCAGGATTGGGCAGGCGCCAGTCCCGCATCGCGGCGATCAGCACAAACCATCCCTGTCGCAGTCGGGCTGGAAACCCTCGACGTGATTGCAATTCCGCGTATTTCGCCCGGCCGCACTCGGTTTTGATCCAGCGGTGAATCTGAGGTTGGGACTGAGGCTTTGAATCGCTCATCTCAGCAGCTCCTTGAGTGCTTGTTCATCGAGAACAGGGATGTTGAGGTCTGCAGCTTTAGTGAGCTTGCTGCCTGCGGCATCACCGGCAACCACATAGGTGGTTTTCTTGCTCACAGATCCGCTCACCTTGCCGCCTGCTGCTTCGATCAGGGCTTGAGCGTCGCTGCGGCTCAGATTGGGCAGGGTGCCGGTCAGCACGAAGGTCTGTCCAGTCAGGTGCTGGGAGTGATGGCCTGGCTGATCGCCTTGGCCGCTGCCCTCCGCTGCAGCGCTGAGGCTGAATCCCAGTTGCTTGAGTTCGTTCAGCAGTGTTCTGTTGGCAGGGCCTGAGAACCACTGCTGCAGGCTTTCAGCGATCTCCCCACCGATGCCAAACACCGCGGTGATCCCTTCAGGGCTGTGCGTGGATGCAGTGGCCAGTTGCTCCCCACTGGGGAAGGCTCGGGCCAGGGCCTTGGCATTCACCTCACCGACATGTCGGATTCCCAGTCCATAGAGCTGCCGATGCCAGGGCTGTGACTTGGACGCCGCAAGGGCATTGATCAGATTCTGGGCGGATTTGCTGCCCATGCGTTCCAGGCTGCTGAGCAGTGCTGCATCGAGGCGGTAGAGGTCGGCGAGGGAGCCCACCAGTCCACGATCGACAAGCTGTTCAATCAGCCGGCTGCCCAGACCATCCACATCGAGGGCCCCCTTGCTGACCCAGTGCCGCAGTGATCCCCGCAGAATCGCCGGGCAGCTGCTGTTCACGCATCGGGTGGCGGCCTCGTTGCTTTCGCGAACCAGAACGGAACCGCATTCGGGGCAGTCTTCAGGCAGGGATGCACTCAGGGCCCTGGCGGGACGGAGCTCCATCAGCACCCGCACAACCTCGGGGATGATTTCGCCGGCTTTGCGCACCACCACCGTGTCGCCGAGATGGAGATCGAGTTCCTTGAGACGGTCGGCATTGTGCAGGGTGGCTCGACTCACCGTGGTGCCGGCAAGGGCCACGGGCTCGAATTCGGCAACCGGGGTGACGGTGCCGCTGCGCCCTACCTGAGCCACAACACGAAGTAAGCGACTCGGGGCCTCCTCAGCCGGGAACTTCAGGGCAATGGCCCAGCGTGGTGCCTTCTTGGTGAATCCGGCCTCGTCCTGGAGTGTCAGCTCATTGAGCTTCACCACCACCCCATCGGTGGCATAGGGAAGTTGATGACGGGCTTCCTGCCAGTGGCGGCAGAAGTCTTGGATCTCCTTCAGGTCTGGGCAGAGCTGACGGTTGGGGTTGACGCGGAATCCGGCCCCCACAAGCCATTCGAGGCCATCCCACTGGGTGGTGGGTCTCCGCTCTGGGTTGGCGAGTGCGTTGGCCGCTGAGTCTGTGGGGAGATGCAATGTGTAGGCAAAGAAATCGAGCCGGCGGGAGGCCACCACCCGCGGATCAAGTTGCCTCAGGGTCCCGGCACAGGCATTGCGGGGATTGGCGAACAGCATGTCGCCTCTGGCTTCCCGTTCAGCATTGATCGCTGCGAAGGTGGCATCGGGAAGGAAGGCTTCGCCGCGAACCTCAGCCCATTCCGGTGGAGAGTCCAGTTGCAGCCGCAAGGGAATCGTGGCGATGGTGCGCACGTTGGCGGTGATCTCCTCCCCGTTGTTGCCATCTCCCCGTGTGGCGGCCCGCACCAGCAGGCCCTTTTCGTACGTCAGCGCAAGGGCATTTCCATCAATCTTCAGTTCACCCACCAAGGCCAGCGTCGCCTCTGCCGAGCGATCCAGCACCCGCAGCAGTCGCTCATGCCAACTGCTCAGCTCATCGAGGTTGAAGGCATTGTCCAGGCTGAGCAGGGGGATGCGATGGGCCACGCTTGTGAAGCCCTCTGTGGGCTCACCACCCACCCGCTGGGTTGGGCTGTCTGCCGCCAGCAGTGACGGATGAGCGGTCTCAAGATCCTGCAGCTCCCTGTAGAGGCGGTCGTAGACCGTGTCCTCCAATAACGGTGCATCGAGCACGTAATAGGCGTGGGCGGCTTGATTGAGCAGCTGTCGCAACTCAGCCGCTCGCTCGATCGGAGGCTTCTGGAGCGAGGGCACCGGTGGTGAAGTCAGAGGGTGGATGCGCAGGCTGGAGGAC
>DASCPR010000121.1:0-1921 GCA_036012625.1 Prochlorococcaceae cyanobacterium Fu_MAG_50 | reverse complement strand
CCTCTGGGGCGAGGCCCCCATTCTGTGATCGGCTCCTCCTGCATCGGTGCCTCAGTTGTTGGCGGCGTCTGCAATAACTCGGGAGGGAACCTTGTCAACCGAGGCCCGGCTTATACGGAGTATTCTCTTCATGCCAGGTTGAATCATCAGGGTGAACTAGAGCTTATTAATCATCTTGGCCTTGAACTTGGTGAATCACCGGAAGAGATTCTCACGAACTTGCAGAGCGTTGCCTTCAACACCGAGCAATTGCCAACGTCTGCTCGTCTGGCCTCGGATCATGATTATCAGATACGTGTCAGAGATGTGAAATCCATTGTGCCAGCAAGGTTCAATGCAGATCCAAGGCGATTGCATGAGGCCAGCGGCTGTGCGGGCAAGCTGGCTGTATTTGCTGTGCGTCTTGATACGTTCGCCAAGCCTGACAGAGAACAGGTCTTTTATATCGGCACAAACCATCCAGAGCAGTTGAGTGATCTGCGTAGACAGATCCTTGCGAATTTTAAAAAGCTACCAGAGATGGGTGAATATATGCACCGCAGCTATTTCGATGGAGCTGATCAATACTGCAAGGACACGTTTCTGGTGATCAAGACTTTTGGCGCAGGTTTTCTGCCGAAGCTATTTGGCTTCAAGAGGTGGCTTGATGGCCTTGTGGGCCAATGGCCGTTCTCTTTCTTTCCCGATCATCTTGCCGATCGGCTGCTGCAGTTTGCCAGCAGGCTTTTCCCTGATCATCTGCCCACAAAGATGCGAGATTATCGAGATCGCTTTGAGCATCACATGCTGATTCTCGCCAGTGATGCGTCGATCGAAGAAACACAGGCCTTGCTGCGGAAGCAGTTTGCAGATCATGATCAGGGTGAATATTTTGAATGCAGCGAATCAGAAGGACAGGCTGCTCTGTTGCATCGCTATGTGGCTGGCAGTGCCCCTGCCCGTTATCAGATTTTAAATGCAGAAGAGGCTGGTGACTTGCTGCCTTTGGATGTGGCTCTGCCAAGGAATTGTCAGACATGGCACGAAATCCTTCCCCAGGAGATTCTCGATCAGATGGCTGTTGCTTTCCAGATGAGCCATTTTCTCTGCATGGTCTTTCATTGGGACTTTGTTGTTCAGAAGGGTGTTGATAGTGCTGAGCTGAAAACCAAAATACTGCGGCTTCTGGATCAATGCGGGGCGAAATATCCAGCGGAGCATAATGTTGGCCATCTTTATATGGCGGAACATGATCTTGCTAACTTTTATCGCAGCCTTGATCCCACCAATAGCTTTAATCCTGGCATCGGTAAGATGTCGAAGCTGAGAAATCATCAGTAAAAACAACGATCTGTCAGGGCCTTGATCTGGGCCCCAGCGCAAGCTCCGCCAGCTACACGCCAGCAGCACTAGAATGGCTTGTGAAAGACTTTCATTGCTGATTAAGATGGCTCAAAATGTTTCTGCACCGAGAGTGGTGAATATCGCTGATCTCCGGGATCTGGCGCAGAAGCGACTGCCAAAAATGGTTTTTGGTTATATCGATAGTGGTGCGGATCGAGAACAAACCCTTGCCCAGAATTGCAGCGCCTACAATGAGATTCTGTTTCGGCCCAGGTGTGCAGTCGCCACCCCATCTGTTGATTTAAATATTTCCGTGCTTGGCCAAAACTTTCAGCTTCCTTTTTTACTTGGCCCAGTTGGCAGCAGCCGGATGTTTTATCCCAAGGGGGAGGTTGTGGCGGCGGCAGAAGCCGGCAAGGCTGGTACTGGTTATACACTCTCCACCCTTTCGGGTTGCTTGCTTGAAGATGTGAAGCAGGCCACCAAGGCACCGGCCTGGTATCAGCTCTATCTTCTGGGCGGGCGAGATGTTGCCCTCAAGACCATTGCTCGAGCCAAAGCGGCAGGTTTTTCAGCCATTGTGCTCACGATTGATACC
>DASCPR010000120.1:0-4181 GCA_036012625.1 Prochlorococcaceae cyanobacterium Fu_MAG_50 | reverse complement strand
GGGCCGTGATGGGGACTGCTCGGCCAGCGCCAGAAACTCAGGGGCAGGGCCGTGAGTTGCAGGGGATTGAGCTGGTCTGGGCAGACCTGCTGCACAGGGGGGGGACCAGTGCTCAGACCAGTGCTGAAATCATTGGCGAGATCTGTTGTGAACAGGGAGTCCTGCCTGGTGTTTGCCTGTTCACCGCGGAACAGCGGAGCCTGATGTTGATGCAGCCGCTGCTGCCAGTCTTCGAGAAGCTTTCTGCTCAGCGGCAGGTCCCGGGCCTGGTTGAAGCGAACGTTGAGGGATTGATCAGGAAACAGCTGCCCCTGGCCTGTGGATCTGTTCATCCGCTCAGCTCCGGGGTGGCAGCTTGGGGCCTGCCGAACGGGCCCCGAAGCTGACGCTGCCGATCAGTTGCTCGATGGCCGCGGCGGGCAGGGTCAGCCTTTCCTGGAGGTCGGCGAGATTGGCGAAGGGGCGCCGCTGGCGTTCCCTGATCAATCGCTGCAAGCGCTCTGGAGGCCAGTTGAGGGCCTCCTCCAGGGTGGTGACCGCAGCCGCGTTGAGGTCTAAAGGTGGCTGCTCCGGTCCAGGGGGGGAGTCGCCATACCAACGGAACAGAAGATGGGGCCGCCAACGTTCGGCCAACTCCTTGGATAAATGCAGGAGTTTGATCAGATCATCAGCACCACTCAGCTGCACTCCTCCCTGCTGCAGCCGCACCAGCAGGGCTGCCATCTCTTCGCTGCAGCCCGGCAGTTTCAGCCACTCAGCGGCAGTGGCGCGATTGACGTCAAGCCGCCATGGGGGCGCCTGAATCGGGGGCTTCTGCAGCGAGGCTTTGGGCAACTGACCAGTTGCCCGAAGCACCTGCCGGGCCAGAGGGTCCAGCCAATGGCCTCGGGCCATGCCAAGTCGCTTCGCTGTCGATGACCATAACCACTCCAGCCTCCGGAGTCACGGCTGCCGGGGTCACTGCCAGGGTGGCGCCGAGGGGGGCAGCTCCACCAGACCCTCGCGAAAAGCAATCACCACCGCATGGGTGCGGTCCTGGGCCTCGAGTTTCTGCAGCAGGTTCTTCATGTGGGTTTTGACGGTGTCGATCGACAGATGCAGCTCGTCGGCGATGGTCTGATTGCTCATCCCCCGGCAGAGCCCACGCAACACATCGTCCTCCCTCAGACTCAGATCAACCGGGTTTCTCTGCTGCTCCCGTCGTAGACGGCTGTGGCTGAGCACGCCGGTGACCATTCTGTCGAGGTACGTGCCATCGCTTTCCATGGCTTGCAGGGCTGCCAGCAGGTTGCCGTTGCCGACCAGGTCCTTGGCACAGAGTCCATCACAGCCGGCATCGATCGCCGCCATCAGGGTGCGCAGAACAGGCCGTTGCACCAGCATCAGTGCCTTCAGTTGCGGATTGGCCTGCTTTGCCCGGCTGACCAGGCTCGGGCCGCTGCCGCGCTCAAGCAGGTCTGTGCAGATCAGCAGATCCGCCCCACAGCTTTCCAGGCAGAGCAGGGTGTCTTCCTCGCTTGTTGCGGCACCCACCAGGGGGCCGAGGGATTCGAACAGGCCTACCCAGCTGGTAATCAGCATCCTGTCGGCAGTTGCCAGAACGGTGCGATTGCGCCGCAGGATCGAATGGCTCTTCCTGATCTTTTGCTGCAGAGTTGGAATCCTTTCGGTGATGTCCACGGCTGACGTTCGTTGGAAGAGTTGGAGCGTTGTCTCCCACGATGCCGGGAGTTACGTTGATCCACACTGTTGACGTCTGGCAAAAGTCTGCAGAATTCATTCCGATCAGCCGGAACCTCAATGGCATTTTTTGAATCCGAGATCGTGCAGGAGGAGGCCAAGCGGCTGTTCACCGACTATCAGCAGTTGATGCAGCTGGGTTCTGACTACGGCAAGTTCGATCGTGAAGGCAAGAAGAAGTTCATCGACACGATGGAAGAACTGATGGATCGCTATCGCGTGTTTATGAAGCGATTTGAACTGTCGGAGGATTTTCAGGCGAAAATGACAGTTGAACAGCTGCGGACTCAATTGAGTCAGTTCGGGATCACACCGGAGCAGATGTTCGAACAGATGCAGCAGACCCTCGAGCGGATGAAAGGTCAGATCGAGCCTCCCTCGTGATGGGCTGCCTGATCAATAGCTGTGGCCCTTGACCGGTGGCGCCAGGTTCAGGCCCCCGTACGATCCGCTGAGCTCAAAACCCTCGTCGATGCCGGAGATAGCGCTTCCTTTGCCGGCCTGGCTGCAGAGAGGCATGGTTGATCTCTTCCCTGCCGGGGCGGATGGCGATGCTGATCAGCAGTTGGCTGCTCGTCTTGAGCAGGCTGGTCGGTCCCAGGGGCCGCTGCGCATCAAGTTAGGGATTGATCCCACAGGCACGGCTATTCACCTTGGCCACAGCATCCTGTTTCGCAAGTTGAGGGCCTTTCAGGACGCCGGTCATACGGCGGTGTTGATCATCGGTGATTTCACCGCTCGCATCGGTGATCCCACCGGCAAAAGCAGCACCAGGGTTCAGCTCAGTGCGGAGCAGGTGGAGGCCAATGCCCAGACCTATCTCAGTCAGCTCGGTCAGGGGCAGGTGCCAGAGCAGGCTCTGCTGGATTTCACCACCCCAGGGCGGCTTGAGGTGCGGCGCAACAGTGAATGGCTGTCGACCCTGGATCTGCCCGAGGTGATCGGCCTGCTCGGAACCGTCACCGTGGGTCAGATGTTGGCCAAGGAGGATTTCGGCAACCGCTATGGCTCTGGAACACCGATTGCTATGCATGAATTCCTCTATCCACTGCTGCAGGGGTACGACTCCGTGGCGGTGAACGCGGATGTGGAGCTGGGCGGTACCGATCAGAAGTTCAACATTGCGATGGGGCGAGACCTACAGCGCCATTTCCAGCAGCGGCCACAGTTCGGCCTGCTGCTGCCGATTCTGACCGGCCTCGATGGTGTTCAGAAGATGAGCAAAAGCCTCGGCAACACGGTGGGGCTTGAGGAGGATCCCCTCTCGATGTATTCAAAGCTGGAGAAGGTTGGGGATGGAGCGATCAACGACTACATCACCCTGCTCACTGAGCTTGATCCAGCTGAACTGCCCGATCATCCCCGTGAGCGCCAGAAGGCCATGGCCCTGGCGGTGACCGCCAGCCGCCATGGCATCGAGGCAGCGGAGAAGGCCCAGGTCGATGCCGCCAGCCTTGTGGGGGGGGCGGCTGATGCGGCCGCTGAGGTGCCGGAAGCCTCGTTGACCAAGGTGAACTTTCCTGCCAAGGCCTTTTACCTGCTCAGTGCCGTGGGCATCTGTGCCAGCAGCAGCGATGCCCGTCGCCAGATCAAGGGTGGTGCGGTGCGACTGGAGGGGGAGAAGATCATCGACCCAAACCAGGAGTTCAGCGATGCCGCTGAACTGGATGGCAAGGTGCTGCAACTGGGCAAGAAGACCTTCCGGCGGCTGATGGCTTGAGTCGTTTCAGCTGCGTGCCATTGCTGTTCAGCACCTGGTCGCGGCCAGCTGGTTTCAGTATGGAGAGTCTCTGCTGATTGCCTGTGTCGCCATCACTCTCTGCTGAGCCTGGGGATCGGATCATCGTGGCCCTCGATGGCATGACGCCTGACCAGGCGTTGGCATTCAGCCGGCAAGTGCAGGGGTTGCGCTGGGTGAAGGTGGGCCTGGAGCTGTTCCTGCAGGCGGGGCCTGAAGTTGTGGCCCAGCTTCGAGGGCAGGGGCTGCGGGTGTTCCTCGATCTCAAGTTCCACGACATACCGGCGACGATGGCGGGGGCCTGCCGGCGGGCAGCGGCACTGGGTGCAGAGCTGATCAGCGTGCATGCCTGTGCAGGCAGCCTGGCCCTTGCGGAAGCGCAGGCAGCTGCGCTGGTGGGGGCTGAACAGCAGGGGCTAGCGGCGCCAACGCTGTTGGCGGTGACTGTGCTGACCAGCTGGGATGGAGTGCGGCTGGCTGCTGAGCTGGCGATCCCAGAGTCGATTGAGCAGCGGGTGCCGGCCCTGGCGCAGCTGGCGGTTGATGCCGGCATCGGTGGCTGTGTCTGTTCGCCGCTTGAGGCCCAGGCCTTGCGGGTTAAGCATCCAGATCCGTTTGCGCTGGTGACGCCTGGAATTCGACCCAAGGAGAGTGTCAGCGGCAGTGACAGCGGAGATCAGGTGCGGGTGATGGGACCTGCTGA